>JALVUT010000274.1 GCA_027035445.1 Thermococcus sp. | reverse complement strand
TCCCTGCAGACGTACTTCATTGAGGTGCTCGTTCCGACCACGCAGTGGCCGCACTTTCCGATTCCGCAGCGCATCCTCCTCTCCAGCGTCATGTATATCCTCCCCGGAGAGAGCTTTCTGTTGAGGAGCTCCCTTATAACAAACCTGTACATGACCGGCGGACCGCAGATGAGCGCGTAGGTGTTTTCAACGTCAAATTCTTCCCCCCGGAAGAGATCCGTGACGACACCCCTGCATACTTGGGCTGAGAAGCCCTGCTCCAGATATATACAGGACGGCGTTTCGATCTCGTAGGCCAGCTTGACCGTGCAGTTCATTGAGGGGCCGTGCTTGAGCAGATGAACTACCTCGTCCCTGAAGAGTATGTCCTCGTAGCTTTTCGTGCCGTAAAAGAGCCATACGTGCTCGTAGTTTCCGGTGTCAATGGCGTACCAGAGGACGGAGCGGAGTGGTGCCATGCCAAGACCTCCCGCAACCAGTATAAGGTTTGAACCTCTCATGGCTTCCATGGGAAATCCGTTGCCGTAGGGTCCCCTGATCCCAACGATGTCCCCCTCCTTCATTCCGTGGATGAACTTCGTCACCCTTCCAACCCGCCTGATGCAGAGCTGGATGTAGCCCTTCCTTGTGGGCGGTGAGCAGAGGCTTACAGGGAACTCCCCGAATCCCTTCAGGTCCACGATGACGAACTGGCCTGGCCGAAAGTTGAAGCTACCGCTTATCTCCCGATCAGTGAAACGAAGCGTGTACAGCTTTTCCCGCTGTGTTAGGTCCTTAACCTCCAGTATCCTGGCGTTGTGGCTCTCATACGGGTTCTCCCTCTTCATCTCAGTGACCCCCTGATCTCTTCAAGTACCTTGACGTGCTCTATGCCGGCCGGACAGAACTCGTCACATCTGCCGCAGCCGACGCAGTTGAACCCCGCTTCAGGGTCAAAGTAGTTCTTGCAGTAGTATCGATGCCTGAACCTGTCCAGACGGGTTGGTCTGAAGTTATGGCCGCCGGCTACCAATCCGTGGCCCTCCATGAAACAGGAATCGTAGCGTCTCTCCCTCACTGTGTCATAGGCGTTCAGCCAGCGGTCGCAGACCTCGTAGCAGCGGCAGGTCGGACAGACCAGTGTGCAGTTCCCGCATGCCAGGCACCTCTCCGCATACTCGCTCCAGATCGGGCTGCCGTAGGCCAGGTCTAATATGTCGGCCAGACCTTCCTTCTTAACCTCTCTCCTGAACGCTCTGGCCCGCTTCTCTTCAAAAGTCCGGAAGTTGGTGAAATCTTCATCCGAGACCTCGTCAAAGAGCCCTTCGTTTGCCCAGACTATCTCGTGTCCTCTAATGCTCCCGACTCTCACGAGCCATCCATCTGGGAGTTCATGGAGGAAAAGGTCAAAGCCGCTCATGGCGAAGTCCGTTCCAAGGCTCCTGCAGAAGCAGTACTCATCTGGGATGCAGCTCATTCCTATCACAACGGATCGCTCTCGTCTGCCCCTGTAGTAGGGATCCGCGGGTTCACTCAGGTAAACTTTGTCGAGTATCTGGAGGCCGTGGATGTCGCAGGAGTGGAGACCGAAGAGTATCAGTGGTGTGTTTTCAGTGGTGTTCTCCATCCCTTTTCCTTCTGGTCGGAAGAGCTCCTCCTTCGGCTTCACAAAGAACTTTTTGGGGGGGAGCATTGTTCTGGTGTAGTGAAAATCGATATTTTTGGGTTTCAGCACTTTCTGGAACGTGTGTATTCCACCCTTCTTAACTGGCGCGTAGAGGTCGCCAAGTCCCATGAGATAGGTAAAAAAGTCTCCAAAGTTCTCTGAATGTAATTTCACATACTTCAATGTCATCACCACTCCTTTGACGTACTTACATGGTTACCTAAGTTTGGTGAGGATTTAAGGATTCTCAGAACCTTTGGTTCAAAACTAAGGGTTAGAAAAGTGCTAAATGTTTTATACTCCTTTGACAAAACTTGTTTAGGTGATACGTGTGTTCATGATTCTAAAAAAGGAAAGGCTTGCCCCTGGGATAAACCTCTTTGAGATAAAGGCACCCAGGATAGCCGCGCATGCACTTCCCGGTCAGTTCGTCATAATAAGGCTGCACGAACGTGGTGAAAGGATACCCCTCACCATAGCAGACAGGGACGAAAAAGCGGGCACTGTGACCCTGGTTGTTCAGGAGGTTGGCAAGACAACCCATGAACTCGGCACTTACGGTGAAGGCGACGCCGTCATTGACGTCCTTGGCCCCCTGGGGGAACCTGCCCACATTGAGCTCTTTGGCACGGTTGTAATGGTCGGCGGGGGCGTTGGGGTGGCGGAGATATACCCCGTTGCAAGGGCAATGAAGGAGGCCGGCAACGAAGTTATCTCCATTCTAGGCTTTCGAACGGCGGAACTCGTTTTCTGGAGGGAGAAACTGGCGGGGGTCAGCGACGAGGTCATTGTGACAACCAACGATGGAAGCTGCGGGATGAAAGGGTTCACCACCCATGCACTTAAAAAGCTCATGGACGCAGGGAGGAGGATTGACCTGGTCCATGCGGTTGGACCGGCAGTGATGATGAAGGCGATAGCGGAGCTCACGAGGCCCTATGGGATAAAGACCGTGGCAAGTCTGAACCCCATAATGGTGGACGGAAGCGGCATGTGCGGTGCCTGCCGTGTTACGGTCGGTGGCAAGATACTCTTCGCATGCGTTGACGGACCTGAGTTTGACGCACACCTCGTCGATTGGAACGAGTTGCTGAGCAGACTAACCTACTACCGGGACGTTGAGACGATCAGCTTTGAGAGATGGAAGCGTGAGAGGGGGATGGTTTGAATGCCAAGGCTGATTAAGGAGAGAATTCTCACAAGGGAGAGGGCACCTGAAGAGCGTGCGAAGGACTTCGGGGAGGTTAACCTAGGTTATACTTTTGAGTTGGCTGTTAGGGAGGCTGAGCGCTGTCTTCAATGCCCCGTCGAGTACGCCCCGTGCATCAAAGGCTGTCCGGTTAACATAGACATCCCCGGTTTTATAGGCAAGCTCAGGGAAAATCGGGACACCCCGGAGAAAGCGGTGAGGGATGCGCTGGAGGTTATATGGGCCTGCAACTCTCTACCAGCACTTACAGGCCGTGTGTGCCCGCAGGAGGATCAGTGTGAGGGGGTTTGTGTTGTTGGTAAGGTTGGAGATGCCGTTAACATAGGTAAGCTTGAACGCTTCGTCGCCGACTACGCCCGCGAAAAAGGCATAGACGTAGGGCTCCTGCGGGAGAACTCCAGGACCATCAGGAAGAACGGAAAGAAAGTGGCGGTGATAGGAAGCGGTCCGGCGGGTCTGACGTGTGCGGCAGAGCTTGCAAAGATGGGTTATGATGTTACGGTTTTTGAGGCCCTGCATAAGCCGGGTGGAGTCCTCATCTACGGCATCCCCGAATTCAGACTGCCAAAGGAGGTGGTGAAGAGGGAGATTGGGAACGTGAAGGAACTTGGGGTGAGGATAGAGACAGATGTCGTGGTTGGCAGAACGGTGACCTTCGAGGAACTCCTTCGGGAGTATGACGCTGTCTTCATCGGAACCGGCGCCGGGACTCCGCGCATCTATCCCTGGCCCGGTGTGAACTTTAACGGTGTCTACTCAGCCAATGAGTTTCTGACGAGGGTTAACCTCATGAAGGCATACAAGTTCCCGGAGTACGACACTCCCGTAAAGGTAGGGAAAAGGGTGGCCGTCATAGGTGGTGGCAACGTCGCGATGGACGCCGCTCGTTCGGCCCTGAGACTCGGGGCAGAGGTGTGGGTGCTCTACCGCAGAACGCGCAAGGAGATGACGGCAAGGGAGGAGGAGATACGCCACGCCGAGGAGGAAGGCGTTAACTTCATGTTCCTTGTCTCACCAAAGCGCTTTATAGGGGAGGAAAACGGCAACCTGAAGGGCATAGAGCTTGAGAAGATGGAGCTTGGTGAGCCGGACGAGAGCGGGAGAAGAAGGCCGGTGCCAACGGGGGAGACCCTCGTGATGGAGTTCGACAACGCGGTGATAGCAATCGGTCAGACCCCGAACAGAATATTCTACCGGAGTGTGAAGGGACTCGAGGTTGATGAGAGGGGCAGGATCCTGGTTGATGGGAACCTTATGACGAGCATTCCGGGCGTCTTCGCGGGTGGTGACGCAATAAGGGGTGAGGCAACCGTTATCCTCGCCATGGGCGACGGCAGAAAAGCTGCAAAAGCAATCCATGATCATCTGAGTGGGGTCTCATAACCCCCTGTCTATCCTCATTAGACAATGTACACCTCCAGCGTGTCCCCAGGTTCCGCATTGAGCTCCCCTTCCAGACTTACGTCCACGGTATCTCCCTCAACGGCGAAGTCCACATCCCTACCCTCCATCCGGAGCCTCCTTATGGGTACCCTTTTCTTCCTTGAAAGTCGGTACCCTGGGTACACCAACCCATCAATGATCTCGGCTCTGAGGCCGGTTCCCTCCCCGTAGGTTCTCAGGATCTTGATTCTTCCCACGGGGTTGTCGGTTCCCGCTTTCTTCCGTCCCCTTCCAAAGACGTATCTCAGCAAGCCCATGGTTATCTCCCAAATGTACTGCTGTGTGTCGGGTTATAGCCTTTACCATAGGGGCCTGCGATACCGTTATAACCTCCCCTGAGAACTTTATACGGTGGTAAAGCATGGGTGTCTACATTTTCACACCGGAGGACCTTCTAAGGTACGGGACCATCACGGAGGCAGAGCTTGGAGTGTTGAGGGACGCCGTCCTCAGGAAGAAGGACGTCCTCGTTGTTGGCTCCAGCCGCTCAGGTAAAACCAAACTGGTCGAAGCACTTATCCACCTTGTGCCGGAGGATAGGAAGATCGCGGTCATCACGGCCTACGGTGAGTTCAAGCCCTTTAGACCCAACATAATCATCGTTGACACTCAGTTCGACAGCCAGCCCCTTGAAAAGCGTACCTCCGATGTCATTGATCGCGTGAAGCACATAAACCCAGATTACGTTGTTATAGATACGGTTCGCACCGTTAACGTTTCGGAGGTTCTGAGGGCGTTGATAGACGAGCCTGGCTTTATAGTCACCTCACTCGTGATGACTGAGGACATTAAGGACGAGGTCAAGCACTGGCTCGGGATCGACGATGACCTCTTCGGCAGGTTTGACGTAGTTGTCGAGCTTAGAAGGGAGTTCCGGACCGGACGCAGGGCAGTGGATGGCGTGTACCGGATAAGGGACGGGAAACTTGAGAGGGTTGTATGACTTACCCCTATCTTTTTTTGTCAAAAGCAGAGGAAGAAAGGGATAGGATGCAAGTCAGCCCCTTTTGAGGTCTTCAACGACCTTGCGGAGGTTGGTGAGCATGTCCTCAATGTCCTCAAAGGTCATGTAACCCATGTTGCCTATGCGGAAGGTCTTCTCGGCAACGCTTCCGTAGCCCTTGGCCAGCTCGAAGCCGCGCTCGCGCATCGCGTTGTAGACGTCGACGCCCTTCATCCCCTCGGGGACGACAATCGCTGTGATAGTCGGGCTCTCGTAGCCGGGCTCGGCCAGAATGCTGAGTCCCATGTCCCTGACGCCCTCGCGTATGGTCTCGCTCCTCTTCCTGTACATTCCGAGCCAGGCCTCCTTGCCGCCCATCTTCTCCACGATGCGGAGAACGACGTTGAGGCCGAATATCTGCGGGAGCGGTGGCGTTGATGGTGTTCCCTTCTTCTTCTCATTGAACTTCCTGTAGAGTGGCAAATCAAAGTACCAGCCGCGCTCGGGCATCTTCTCAGCTATCTCGAAAACGCGCTCGCTGACGGCCGCCATTGCAAGCCCCGGTGGTACTCCGAAGGCCTTCTGGCTGCTCGCGAAGACGAGGTCGATCCCCCACTTGTCGAACTTTATGTCGGCACCTCCCATAGCCGAAACTGCATCGACGAAAAGGAGCTTGTCGTGCTCGTGGACGACCTTGGCCAGCTCGGGGAGCGGGTTGAGAACACCGGTCGAGGTCTCGTTGTATGTTACCGTTACCGCGTGGACATCTGGGTTCTTTCTCAGGGCCTCATCGAGCTCCTCGGGCTTGATGGCGTAGCCGGGTTCCTTTTTAAGAAGAACTGGCTCCCTTCCACTGGTCTTCACAACGTCGGCGAACCTGTCCCCAAATGCCCCTACAGTAGTTACGAGAACCTTTCCGCCGCGCGGGACGGTGTTCCTGATCGCAGCTTCCATGAAGCCGGTCCCTGAACTTGGGAAGATGATTATCTCGCCGTGATCAGCTTCTAAAAAGGCCCTAAGCCTCCTTAGGGTGTCAACGTGAACCTCCTTGGCCTCGGCCGACCGGTGGCTGAACATCTGCACCGACATTATGGCAAGAACTTCGGGAAAACAGGCAACCGGACCGGCGGTGAAAAGTTTGTACTTAGGTTTGACGAGCTCATAAACCTCCCTGTAGGCGTCTTCATGCGTCATGTTAAACCTTAACTCCATCGCAACCACCTCGACGGGAGTTTATGGAGAATCTATAAAAGGCTTCTCCTGAGGTCGTCCGGCGTTTTCTGAAACTTTTTCTCAATTTTGAAGGTTTTTGTGAAAGGCCTTCAATACAGCTAAGACTTTTAAAGCATGGAGTTAACGTTCAGAGGGTGGCCTGATGGAACATAAACGCCTCGCCGGGATAATTCTTCTCATCCTCTCGGCCTTCACAGGAACGATGGCATTCCGCCTCGCCATTCCAGCGATAGCGTTCTACACGCGCGACGTTCTCAAGGCGTCCATGTTTCTGGTCTCGATAGTTTCTACCTCTTTCGTTCTCGCCAGAGCGTTCTCGTCTATCTCAGGAGGTCTGATGCTTGAGCGGGGTAGGAGGTTTGTCTACATTGGGGCACTGGCTATGATGTTCAACGCCCTCGCCGTTCAGCTCTACCCTTTAACCACCAGCTGGTTTCAGGTTGTTGGGATAAAGCTCCTCAACGGCTTTCTAAACGGTCTGAGCTGGCCGGTGGCCCAGTTTGTTATAGCAATCACGACGCCGAACGATATTCGGGCACGGGTCACGGCGGTGTACTTCTTTTTCGGAAGCGTCGCCTCCCTGTTGGGCAACTACATCTACGCCTACACCGTTGGCTGGGGTCTATCTGGGCAGATGTGGGTATCTTCCGCCTTTTTTGTGTTCACGGGCCTGATAATGCTGGCCGCCTATTATCTTCTCCACGGATGGATAGCTCCGAAAAGGGGGAAGACCCCCGGGGCTGAGAAGTTGTCCCTCGACCCTAAGGGGATCCTGATCATTGCCTCGCTCATGGCCGTCATAGTTGCCTTCACCTCCGGCGAGATAACCTACGTCTACGTCTCCGAGGCCCTGGGGTTGAGCAGGGCGGCCACCGCAAGGCTCATAGGCTGGGTGGGATTTCTGGCCTCCCTGATGAGCTATGGTGTTTCCTGGCTGGCGGACGTGGGAAGCGAGAGAAAGACCGTGGTGCTAACCTCCGTCCTTGCCGCGATTTCGCCCATCTTGGCCGCGGTTAAAAGTGCCCCCACAGTCTTCCTTGGTGTCTTCCTTGCTATATTTGCCTTTCAGAGTTTCCGCCCGATTTCAAGGAAAATTCTAGCCGGCTACCATCGTTCGTCCTTGGCCATAGGGGGGATCAACGGGGTTCAAAACCTCTCAACCTTTTTCGGGGGCATTATCTTCGGGCTTTCCTATTCCCTGGGGGAGGTTAACTGGTTTTTTACCGTAAACCTCGCCCTGCTGACGTTCCTACCCGTCTCTGCTGTCCTTCTGTGGGAGGGCGTTCGACTTAGAATACACGGGTAGCAGATCCCCTGAATCATTGGATTTCGGGTGTCACTTTCCAAAACTTTTATAAGCCGCTCCACTCGCCTAAGTTTAGGTTTAGCTTACGCTCATTTGGAGGTGAGAGAATGGGACTGAGACCAGCCAAGATTGATAGGGATGTTGATAAGCCCGCTTAC
>JALVUT010000273.1 GCA_027035445.1 Thermococcus sp. | reverse complement strand
CCCCGTGCGTACTGTTCGTCGAGGATTTCGAGGGCCCTTCTCTTTGATGACCCAGCCCCGCCTGAGTCCCTCTCGACGAGCCATTTAACGAACCAGACTATTCCAACGATTATCAGCACCCAGAACAGGAGCATGAATATTGCCCCGAACCAGCCAAACCATCCGAATCCCATCATGTCGTGCCACCCCCACGTTCCTTCTCCAGCATGGGTTAGGAATTCATTTCCAACGCTTTCAAACATCATTTTGATCCCCTCGAATACTACTCATTGGCAAAGGTTATAGGGCTTATTGTTGGCAGATAGGAAAGAGGCAGGGGGGAATTTTAACAAATAATAAAGTAACAGAGAGGTTTTGGACCCATTAATGCAGTCTCCGTGAAAGCGCAACGTTAAAACCTCTCCGGACACCGAAAGGCTTAAATTTAGTAACGTGATATTTAATATCATGATACTAAAGTTTATTGACCGCGAACCTGAACTCAAGGCCCTTGAGGAGCTCTACACCCAGGACAGGGCGCATTTGGTGCTCATCTACGGGCGCAGGAGAATAGGGAAAACCGAGCTTGTAAAGCAGTTCATAAAGGGAAGGCGGAGCTTTTATTTCCTGGCAAGGAAGGAGCCGATGGAGCTTGAGCTCGACCGCCTGCTCAGGAGCTTCAACAGGAGGTTCAATGTCTTCATCGAGGCTTGGAACCTAGAGGAATTCTTTGAGGAGGTTAGAAAGTTCGGGAAGCTGATCTTCGTTATAGACGAGTTCCCTTACTGGGTCGAGGAGAGTAAGTCAATCCCCTCCACCTTTCAGTACATCTGGGACGAAATACTCACGGACTCGAAAATCATGCTGATCCTTATGGGTTCCTCGATATCCACGATGGAGAGCCTGATGAGCTACAAAAACCCCCTGTACGGAAGGAGGACGGCGCAGATAAGACTTTCTGCCCTCGGGTTCTTCCACCTCCGGGAAGCATTTCCCCGCTACTCGTGGGAGGAACTCGTGAAGGTCTATGGGGTCATGGACGGGATTCCGGCGTACCTCCAGCACTTCGACGACTCCATGAGCGTCGAGAGAAATATAGAGCGCAACTTTTATAGCAGGGTGAGCATCCTCTACGAAGACGCCGAAAGACTCCTGAAAGACGAGCTGAGGGAGCCGGTGACATACCTCAACATACTCAGGGCGATAAACGAGGGGAAGACGAAGCTCACCGAGATAGCCAACGAGACGAAAGTCGCGGTAACCAACCTGCCGAAGTACCTGAAGACCCTCGAAACACTCGACCTCGTTTACAGGGAGTTTCCGGTGACGGTGAGGCAGAGGAAGAGGTTTGGCATTTACAGGGTTAAGGACTTCTACTACCGCTTCTGGCTCCGCTTCGTGTATCCCTACCGGGATGATATCGAGATAGGGGCGATAAGCTTCGAGGACTTCAGGGAGGATTTTAACAATTACTTAGGTGAGGTTTTCGAGAGGGTTGCCATGGAGTTTCTGATAACGCTTAACGCAAAGGGTGAGCTACCATTCAGGTTCACGAAGATAGGACGGTGGTGGGACAAGAGGGAGGAGATAGACCTTGTGGCGGTGAACAGCCTCACCGGCAATGCGGGCTTATTTGAGGTAAAATGGAAAGAGCTCTCCCGTAGAGAGGCCCTAAGGCTTCTCAGAAACCTGGAGAAGAAGAGCAAGATTGTTAGCATCAAAGGGGAGAAGAGGTATCACGGGCTTATCGCAAGGCACGTT
>JALVUT010000272.1 GCA_027035445.1 Thermococcus sp. | reverse complement strand
CGCCGGCCTTTTTTGTCACTGGAACGCTCTCCCCTGTAAGGGCGGACTCGTCCACGGTGAGGAAGTCCCCGTCTATAAGCTTGATATCGGCCGGGATCACGTCTCCCATGCGGAGTCTCACGATATCACCCGGGACAAGCTCCCTGGCCGGGATGGTCGTCCACTGGCCGTCCCTGAGAACCCTGACCTCGAGGGCCAGCTTCTGCTTGAGATACTCCATGATGTTCTCGGCTTTGTGCTCCTGCCAGAAGCCCACAACGCCGTTGATTATGAGGAGGCTGAGGATTATCCAGAAGTCCTCCCAGTGGTGCACCACGGCCGAAAGGATGGCCGCTATCTCTATCATCCAGGGGATCGGTCCCCAGAAGTACGAGAGGAACTTTCTGAGTGGGCTTATCTTCTTCTCCGGAATCTCGTTGGGACCGACCTCTTTGAGACGGCGCTTGGCTTCCTCCCCGCTGAGGCCTGTACTGGGATCAACGTTCAGGTACTTCAACACATCCTCTACGCTCATATGCTTTGCCTTTTGGGCTATCTTCTGAAGTCTATTCTCCACCATTGTATCACCCCCAGTGAATTTCTATCCTTTTGTTACTATATCCCCCTTGCCTAATCCCTTTATATACTTTGCTATTATAATCCTCACAGAAAGGTTCAATCATGCGATAGTGTTTTATTTCATGCATAAACTTTCCGATAATACTTTACCGACCCCGGTTTTATTGTAATGGTCAGGAATATCCTGTTTTTTTAGAACGTTGAACCACTTCTCCGGTTAAGGTTTATTAGGGGATCGGGAGAACAGGTGGTGGTGGTGGGATGAAAGTCACTGCATCTGCTCCGGCTAAAATTATTCTCTTCGGTGAACACAGCGTGGTTTATGGCAAGCCAGCAATAGCTGCTGCTATAGACCTGAGGACGTATGTAGGGGCACGGTTCAACGAAAACGGAAGGATAAAGATAGAGGCCAGAGACATAAAAACTCCCGGACTCATCGTCTCTTTCTCCGAGAACGAGATATACTTCGAGAGTGACTACGGTAAGGCTGCGGAGGTTCTCAGCTACGTCAGACAGGCCATAGAACTTGTCAGGGAGGAGGCGGACAGGAACGAAAGGGGTGTGACGGTTTCGATAACCTCAGAGATTCCAGTTGGTGCGGGCCTGGGCTCCTCTGCGGCCGTTGCGGTTGCGACCATCGGGGCGGTATCTCAACTCCTTGGTCTTGAGCTGTCCTCTGAAGAGATAGGGAAGCTGGGTCACAGGGTCGAACTGCTGGTTCAGGGTGCATCGAGTGGTATAGACCCAACGGTCTCTGCCATGGGAGGTTTTATACACTACCAGAACGGGAACTTCGAGCACCTGCCCTTCATGGAGCTTCCGCTCGTTGTGGGCTACACGGGTTCAAGCGGCTCGACAAAGGAGCTCGTTGAAATGGTTCGCGAGAGCTACGAGGAGATGCCCGAGGTTATTGGGCCGGTTCTGAACTCCATGGGTATGCTGGTGGAAAAGGCTAGGGATATCATAACCGGAGAGCATGGGGCCAACGTTAAGTTCAAGCTCCTGGGCAAGCTGATGAACGTTAACCACGGCCTCCTGGATGCCCTTGGTGTCTCCACCAAAAAGCTGAGTGAGCTGGTCTATGCGGCTAGGGTTGCGGGTGCACTGGGTGCCAAGATAACCGGGGCTGGCGGAGGGGGCTGTATGTATGCGCTTGCCCCGGAAAGGCAGAGCGAGGTTGCCACGGCTATAAGGATAGCAGGCGGCACGCCGATGATAACTAGAATAAGCAGGGAAGGGCTGAGGATTGAGGGGGCTGGGAAATGATAATTGTGAAGATCGGAGGGAGTGTATTCAGCGATAAACGGGGGGAGAGTGAGAATTTTGATGGGGAGACCGTGGGGAGGATAGCAACGGAGATAGCTGGTTTTTATCCCGAGGAGAGCTTCATAATCATTCACGGAGGGGGGAGCTTCGGGCACCCCTATGCCAAGGAATATAGAATACGGGAGGGCCTCCCCGGAGACTGGGAAACCGCCCACCACAGGAGAATAGGCTTTACCCTGACCCATCAAGCCATGCTCAGGGCGAACGCGAGGTTTATAGAGGCCTTTGTTAGTAGAAACCTCCCGGCATTCTCCGTCTCAACCTCATCGATCTTCATAACTGAGAACGGGGAGATTGTCTACGGGGACATTGAGGTCGTACAGAGGCTTGTTGAGCTGAAGTTCATCCCGGTTCTGTTCGGTGATGTCTCCGTGGATCTGAAAAAGGATATTGAAGTGCTCTCCGGAGACCAGATAATAACCTACCTCGCCAAGATGCTTGAGCCGAGGAAGGTGATATTCTTAATGGATGTTGATGGGGTCTACGATGGAAAACCGGATGGGGGAAGGATTGTACAGAACCTCCGGAGGGATGAAATTGACGACCTTCTTGAGAGGCTGCACTGCACTGCCTCAGGAACCGATGTGACCGGTGGCATCTGCAATAAGCTCAAGGAGGCGAAGAAGGCAGCCGAGCACTCCGAGGTATGGTTTGTGAACGGTAAAGTTCCAGGACGACTGAGCGGGGCGATAAGGGGAGATGGCTTCGGGACGAGGGTGTTATGATGTTCGATAGAAAAGTTCTTATTCTTTCAGGTATTGTTCATGTCGATGGCTATGTCTCGGAACAGTGTCTTACTGGCTTTCATAACTGGCCTCCTGTTGGTGCTGGGTGTTCAGAGGGCAGCATCCAACGGGTACCTCAGTGCCTTCGACGCTTCTCCCCCGGATTTGCACCTGAGCGTCCACGCGGAGACCAACGGCGTTACCGTTGAGTGGCAGCTCGGGGGCGGGAAAAATGTTCGGTCCATCGCGGGTGGAAGGGATGCGGTTATTCTGATTTATCCTGCATGGGTGGAAGACGGTGATTCTTGGCGCTTTATAGCGGATATCGGCAACGCCTCCATAACCCTGGATGAGAAAAAGGTTGAGAACCCTGGGATCATCTACTACCCATACCGGGGGGTGGTTTCCAACGGGAGCGCGAGGATCACCCTGGGGATCTTCAGAATTCCCTTTGATTTCCCATCAACGGTGGGATCCGGGAGAATCAGGCTGGAGTTCGAGTCGTATAAAACCTGCAACAACGCCACCGTGGCGGTGATATACTTCCACAGCACAGGGAGAGGAGAATACAGGGATCTCGTACTTCCCCTGTCGGTGAGCATTGGAAGGGGCTTTCCGGTGGCACCCGGATTCAGTGCTAACATTAACTTCACCGTTCCTAGGGAGGGGATGCTTGATTTCCTTCTCTCCGCCGTCAATGCCTATAACTTTAATGATATCGCGAGTAACCCAAGGGGATGGCTTGTTGTGAAAACTGTGAACGTCACTATCTGCCCACCCAAAACCTCTTAACTTTTTCCACCGTTTTCCGTCCGGTGGTTTAGATGGAGGGCTTTGATAAGGAGGAGCTCACGGTCCTCAGGAAGTTTGAGCACATAGAGCACTGCCTCAAGAGGAACGTTCAGGCTCACGTGAGCAACGGCTTTGAGGACGTTCACCTCGTTCACATGAGCCTTCCCGAGATAGATAAGGACGAGATCGATTTGAGCGTCGAGTTTCTCGGGAGAAGATTTGACTACCCGATTTTCATAGCTGGAATGACCGGCGGAACGAAGGGTTCGCAGCTCGCCGGGAAGATAAACAAGACCCTGGCAAAGGCCGCCCAGGAGCTGAACATCCCCATGGGCGTTGGAAGCCAGAGGGCGATGATAAAGAAGCCCGAAACGTGGGAGAGCTACTACGTCAGGGACGTTGCTCCCGACGTCTTCCTCGTCGGCAACCTCGGTGCCCCCCAGTTCGCCGAGACCATACCGGAGCGTTACGGCTTGGAGGAGGCTCTGAAGGCTGTGGAGACCATTCAGGCCGACGCTCTGGCCATACACCTCAACCCGCTCCAGGAGAGCGTCCAGCCCGAGGGGGACACGCAGTACAGGGGCGTTCTTAAAGCTTTGGCCGGGCTTAAGTCAGAGTTCCCCTACCCGATAATCGCCAAGGAGACAGGTGCCGGCGTTTCCATGGAGGTCGCGGTAAGGCTGGAGGGCATCGGGATAGATGCCATCGATGTTGGCGGCCTTGGAGGGACGAGCTGGAGTGCCGTTGAGTACTACAGGGCAAAAGATGAGAGTAGTAGGAACCTCGCCCTCCGCTTCTGGGACTGGGGCATTAAAACGGCCATAAGCGTTGCTGAGGTGCGCTACTCCACGGAGCTCCCAATCATAGCAACGGGCGGGATGAGGGACGGAATAACGATGGCAAAGGCTCTGGCGATGGGTGCCACCTTCGCAGGTCTTGCCCTTCCGCTTCTCAAGCCGGCCGTTAAAGGCGATGTTGACGGCGTCATCAAGGTTCTCAGACGCTATATAGAGGAGATAAGAAATGCAATGTTCCTCGTCGGAGCTAAGAATGTCGGGGAGCTGAGGAAGGTTCCGCTCGTCGTTACGGGCTTCACGAGGGAGTGGCTGGAGGGAAGGATTGATCTGCCTGTATATTTGAGGAGTAGATAACGCATCTCGTGAGGTATCTTTTTAAACTCTTTGTTGTACCAATTTCGGGAACGGTTATGGGATGGGAATCTAGGGCCAGACTCATTGCAGGATTTATCGAGGGCTTCGCGCTCACTTGGAATCCCTTTACGATGGCCCTTTCCGTTGCAGTATCTTTCTTTGAGGCGAGGGTTACAGGGTTTGAAACAACTCCCCTGAGGAACGTCTTATACCTCTTAGGTGCATTGATAGGAACCCTCTACTCTTACTATGCTGATGGGATCTGGTTCATGGAGTGGAGTGAAATCCGGTGGATGCCTTTTGGCCTTATTGTGGCATCTTTGGTCGGAATACCTGTTTCGTGGTATCTCAGGAGGAGGGAGCCCCAACGTAACACACTCAATGGGGCTAAACCGGGGGGTGTTTGATGGAAGCCCAGCGTTTCCTCCAGCTGATCGCGGTTGCTTTAATGGCCGTCTTCACCGTGTTATTCCTCACGCAACGGGACTACTTCGTAGTTCATCACCTACTCATCGCTTTCAGCCTCTTAATGGACGCACTCATCGGCACGCTTCTCTACCTGCGGGTGGTATCGGGGGAGATGACCAAGAAAGACGCCCTTGTAACGGCCGTTATTCTGGTGGTTTTCCTGTTGCTTGCCGTATACATGGACGCAACCTCCAACCACGCGCTCCGCATAATGGACTCACTGGGGACGCAAAGTTGAGTCACATGTCACTTAGCCTCCTTACCCCTCGGGCGTAGTGCCGGCGGTTATGACCATATGGACGTGTTTCATCGTGCCCTTAGCGTTTTTTGCAAAGGGTTTTGGAGGCTTCCGTGAGGCAAACAACGACGCTTCTTTCCTTCTTGAGGCAAGCTTCTTAGGGACCGTTTGCGGTTATTCCCTCTTTGGCGGTGTTTTTTGGATGGTGATATCCTTTGGGCAAGGGCGTCCTCCTCATGGCCACTAGGCTGCGGTTTTCTGCCCTGTTCTTCAGGAAGTGAAATGCACACCTTTTTAAACCCCTGACCACAACTAAGACCAACGCAGCCCCACGCCTCATGAGAGGCCTGGGGGCGTGGGAGGAAGCAACATGATAAGGGTTTACACAGTTAGTGGCTACGAGGAAGTCGGCAAGAACATGACGGCTGTGGAGTACAACGGAGAGGTCGTTATAATCGACATGGGAATAAGGCTTGATCGCGTTCTGATCCACGAGGATGTGAACATCCAGCAGTTCCCGACAAAGGAGCTCCAGAAGCTCGGCGCGATCCCCGACGACTCGATTCTGAGGGACAAGAAAGTCGTTGCCATCGTGTTCACACATGGCCACCTTGATCACATCGGAGCCGTTGGGAAACTCGCGGTTCATTATCCAGATGTACCGGTATACGGTACCCCGTACACCATAAAGCTCGCCAAGGGCGAAGTCAAAAGCGAGCAGTACTTTGAGGTCAAGAATCCCATGTATGAAAGCGGTTTTGGCGAGATCGTCCAGGTCAGCGAGAACCTGGCTGTGGAGTTTGTCAGGATCACCCATTCCATCCCTCAGGCTTCGATGGTCGTGATCCATACCCCGGAGGGTGCGGTCGTCCACACCGGCGACTTCAAGTTCGACAACAACAACCCGCTCGGCGAAAAACCAGATTACAACCGCCTCCGGGAGCTTGGCAAAGATGGGGTTAAGGTTCTGATTCCAGAATCCACTCGTGTTTCCGAGCCGACGAAGACACCGAGCGAGGCCGTTGCCCAGATGCTCCTTGAAGACTTTTTCCTCTACGAGGGAATGGAATCCGATGGCCTCATAGCGACCACCTTTGCCAGCCATATCCCCCGTCTGCAGGAGCTCATATGGATAGCCAACAAGATGGGCAGGCAGGCCATTCTCGTCGGCCGTTCGCTTGCTAAGTACACTGGTATAGCAAAGCAGCTCGGCCTCATAAAGATGAAGGGGGCTCGGGCTGTTCGGAGCCCCAACGCCGTTAAAAAGGTTTTAAAAGAGGTAAGCCAGGCTAGGGAGAACTATCTTCTGGTGGTCACCGGGCACCAGGGCGAGCCCGGAGCGGTTCTGACGAGGATGGCAAACGGTGACCTCTACGACATCGGTAAACGCGACACGGTCGTCTTCTCAGCCGGTACTATCCCCAACCCTCTCAACCAGGCCCAGCGCTACGTCCTTGAGACAAAGCTCAAAATGAAAGGGGTCAGAATGATAAAGGATCTCCATGTTTCCGGGCATGCGAGCAGGGAAGACCACCGCTACTTGGTGCGGCTTCTCAATCCCGAGAACATCGTTCCAGCCCACGGCGAGTTTCGGATGTTGACCCATTACGCGGAGCTTGCCGAGGAAGAGGGGTATCTCATAGGGCGTGATGTCTTTGTGTCGAGGAACGGCTATATGATCGAAATACGTTGAGGGTAAAGCTGATAAACCGTTGCCCACTTTTTCTTTTAGGTTGTCTTCATCGCTCACGGGGTGATATCATGGGAAAGTACGATGGGCTGTTTGCAAGGATTAAGGAGCTGGCCAGAGATATCGATGGTGTAATACTCCATCTTATCCCTGAGAGAGACCCAAGAGGCCTGTACGAGGCCTCTCGCCA
Source organism: Thermococcus sp. (assembly GCA_027035445.1). The sequence goes on along the minus strand of JALVUT010000272.1, from coordinate 913 downwards.
CTATCCGCTCGCCGGGGGGAAGCGCGTCAGGCCCTTCGTCGTTCTCCGCGCGACCGAGGCCGTTGGTGGCGACCCGGGGAGGGCCCTCTATCCCGCCGCTTCAGTTGAGTTCATCCACAACTACTCCCTCGTCCACGATGACATAATGGACATGGACGAGCTGAGGAGGGGAAGGCCGACCGTTCACAAGGTCTGGGGAGTCAACATGGCGATTCTCGCCGGAGACCTGCTCTTCAGCAAAGCCTTTGAGGCGGTAGCGAGGGCAGAGGTTTCCCCTGAGAAGAAGGCGAGGATCTTGAACGTCCTCGTCAGGACTTCGAACATGCTCTGCGAGGGCCAGGCAATGGACATTGAGTTTGAAACGAGGGAGGAGGTAAGCGTAGAGGAGTACCTCAGGATGATAAGCGGTAAGACAGGGGCGCTCTTCGACGGCTCGGCTACCATAGGTGCGATAGTTGGAACCGAGAACGAGGATTACATAAACGCCCTCTCCAGGTGGGGCAGGAATGTGGGCATAGCGTTCCAGATATGGGACGACGTTCTCGACCTCATAGCCGACGAGGAGAAGCTCGGAAAGCCAGTCGGTAGCGACATAAGGAAGGGCAAGAAGACCCTCATAGTGAGCCACTTCTTCGACAACGCGAGCGAAGAGGACAAGGCCGAGTTCCTCAAGGTCTTTGGAAAATACGCAGGCGACGCAAAGGGTGACGCACTGATACATGACGAGAAGGTTAAGGAGGATGTTGCCAAGGCAATCACCCTCCTCAGAGAGTACGGTAGCATAGACTACGCATCTCAATACGCCAAGAACCTCATCAGAGAAGCGAACGAGGCCCTCAAAGTCCTCCCGAGGAGCGGGGCGAGGAAAGATCTGGAGCTGCTCGCCGAGTTCCTTGTGGAGAGGGAGTTCTGA
>JALVUT010000271.1 GCA_027035445.1 Thermococcus sp. | reverse complement strand
CCTTATATTAAACAGAGTTGTCCAGTAATCTGGTGGGTGAAATGAAGGTATGGGTAGATATAACCAACGCTCCTCACGTTCACTTCTTCAAGGGTGTGATTAGGGAACTTGAAAAATCAGGGCATGAGATCCTCGTGACAACAAGGGAGTTCGACGGCCTAACTGACATCCTTGACATGTACAGCATTGATTACTACGTCGTGGGCCAGCACGGCGGTGCCACCCTGGAAGGCAAACTCCTAATGAGCGCCGAGAGGATGTACAAACTCTCAAAACTCATTATTGAGGAGAAACCTGACCTTGCCCTCTACAAGCATTCTGCAGAGGCTCCAAGGGTCGCCTTTGGGCTCAAGATCCCGACAATAGGGTTTGTTGATAACGAAACTGCAGTTGCACAGAACAAACTTATCCTCCCATACACGAGCCTCCTACTGTACCCCAAGGCCATAGACGCCTACGAGCTCCTCAGGTGTGGTGCTGATCCCAACGGTATGCGCCCCCTGAACGGGTTTGCCGAGCTCGCCCACCTGTATGGTTTTACTCCGGAGGAAAACGTCCTCAAAGAACTCGGACTGAAGCGCCACGGTTACATAGTCATGCGCACCGAGCCCATCAAGGCCAACTACTTCACAGGCGATGCGGAGAGGAGCATCTTGGAGGATATAATTCCCCTTCTCCCTAACATGCCGATAGTGCTGTTCCCCCGCACAGAAGGGCAGAGAAAGAGACTGGAACGCTTCTCAAACATTATAGTGCCCGACCATGTTGTGGACAGCCTGAGCCTCCTGTATTACGCGAAGCTGATGATAGGGGCAGGGGGAACAATGAACAGAGAGGCTATAGCTCTAGGCACTCCCACCATATCCACCTACCCGGGGGAGCTACTGGCGGTTACCAAGTGGCTGGTTTCCAAGGGACTGAAGTTCCACTCAACGGATCCGGTGGAGGTCGCCCACGCCGCCGAGGAGATGGTGGAGATGAACGGCAACTACCGGGTCTATATTAGGAGCATTGTTGCGGGCCTGGAAAATCCCTTAGACGTGCTACTCAGGGAAATAGAATCCTACGAGGAGTCAGGAACGTTCACAACGGTAAAGATAGAAGAGTTATCCCAAACCGGCAAGTCTGGGGGTTATATAGGCCTCAACAAACGCCGCAATGAGGAGGAGCACGACTGAGGCCGCAAAGAGTTTCAGGGCTTTCAACGCCCCCTCTCTAAATCTTTCTCCTGCTCCATCCCCTCCCCTCATGATCTCCCGATACCAGACTATCCCGGCAGTCCCGGCAAGGGCCAAGGCAGGTATCTCGAACACGCCGTGTGGGAGGAGACCCAAGAGAATACGCTCCATAGGGAACCCCCGTACCCCCTGGACCACTCTGACGACCACACCAACTATAAAGCCGTTGAAAGCCATTATAAACCAGGGACCAAGACCGAAAAACAGCCCGGATATCATCATGATGAAGGCCACGCTAACATTGTTCGTGAATATTTTTAGGAAGTTCTTAAAGCTCGATCCGTAGAGCGGTCCTATCCTCTGTGCTATAGCCTTCGTTAGGTTCAGGGCAGTGCTACCGTTAAAGACCGCAAAGGCGTAACCCAAGAATCCGACCCCTATGAAGACGGCCAGCAACAGGAAAAACACCCTACCGGGAAAGAAGTGTCCATAGCATTTTTCACTCACCGGCCACCCTCCACCGCCCTTTTCAGAGCCAGCTTAAAGTCCTCCAAGTTCACATAGGGTGTTTCAACATCA
>JALVUT010000270.1 GCA_027035445.1 Thermococcus sp. | reverse complement strand
GTTGTAGAACGCCTTCGAGTAGAAGAAGTTGAACTTTGTGTATGATTCCCAATCCATGAGCTCCACGTGCGGATTTCCTGTGATCTTGGCGGCCGCGTATAGTTTGAACCAGCTCGTCTCAGTATCCCTAAATGAGAATGACTCGAAGATCCCGAAGACTGTTTGGGGTGTGGTGTAGTATCCTCGGTATATCTTCACGGCAACTATCGGTATTAGTTTATTCTCGATGTGAGCGTATGTTTTCTCGAGTCTCCATTCGGTGCAGAAGCAGGAGCATGCGAGGTCGGCACAAAGTGAAATGCAGTCGCTAGGTCCCTCAGCGCTTAAGCCCTGGCGACTTATGGGCGCCGTTGACGTAGCCTTAACCCTACTCATGTTCAGCACTTCCGTGGGCTTCACCGCCGCGGTATTCACGTCACGTCAATCGACGCTATCCTGTAGCTGGCGCTGATCAGGCCTAGGTTTACCGGTACGGTCTTGACGAAGGAGTATACCTTAAACGAATTACGTCCAGCGGGGACTAGCACGTCTATGAAGGTTAGCAACGCCGCCTTAAACCCCTGAGTGCTTCCGAGCGCTGAGCGCCATTCAGGCACGACACTAGCCCTGAGTCTCCCCAGCACGGCAGGGGTTAGTGCGGCGGAGTCACCCCTACCCGCCACCCTACCTAAGTACTTAACCCTAGCCCTCGGCATCCCTGCGAACACGTTAACAATGATTCCAGCGATTCTCCTCCCCGCTGAGTCAGTAACATGTATTCTCGGCTCAGGCAACCTAACAATGAATGACGGCACCGCCGGGTTAACTGAAACGTACTTCACCGTGACCCCTTCACCCGGGAGCTCATCGATAGAGTAGCTGGCTATTAGGTTACTCAGTAATGCTGCGGACGTTCCCACTAACGCGGCGAGCACTAGGAGAGCCACTGCCAGCCTGCGGGCACGGCGAGCCATCAGCGACACCAAGCACTCTATATAATGAGACTTAAATTAAGCCCATATAACCTTACGTTCAAATCTTAAAAAGAGAAAAACTTAAATCCCCCAGCAACCCAGCAGTTAAGCAATTTTAGAATAGGGATAGAGCGATCCCCATCCTTAGGCATGAATTCTTTGAAGGGTGGGACGGCTAGCTTGAGTATCGGGGTAGAGATTTAGAAACAGATCAAGTGGTCTTCCTAATGTTTCCCAGCACTAGCAACCCTAATACCCACATTTATCGTGCTAGCCCAATGAATGACTGGAGGACACTGCGCGCCAATTATGTCCTCTTCGGAATAAAAGACAATATGATGTACTAGCGTTATCTATGTTATAAGGACGTGGGGTTGCGGGAGCATGGTATGAGGATTTAATAGTGTGTGACTCAGTTTCATATATGGAGAATTTAGTGTTGCGGAGTTGGGCAGGGGTAACGAATAATGAGGAGAGGCGCAGTGCTTGGTACGTTGTTTGTGCTCGTCATCGCCTTAGCCGCAGGTGCCGTCAATTCCTTGTTGAGTGGTGGAGGCTATCATGGAGGGAGCTTCGTTAAGGGGGTACCGCCTTTCAGCGCTACTGGTGGGAGGATAGTATCCTATAATGAGTTCGTGGGTTTCATTAGGTCTGAAGGCCTAACTATTTACCTCCCTTCCTGGTTGCCGAGGGACTACTCCCTGACCGCCATATGGGGTAGGGACACCAGCCACGGATTAGGGTTCCCGCTAATCATCGTTTACAGCGAAGGTAACGTAAGGGATTACAGGGCTAGGGAGGACAACCTAGTGA
>JALVUT010000269.1 GCA_027035445.1 Thermococcus sp. | reverse complement strand
TTATGCTTAAATGGCGAAAAATTTTTGAAAAATCTTTTATCACATAAGTCCTTCACCGTCATGGTGATGATATGGAGGCAATACTCCTCGTCTGGGGCGTCCGGGACGAGGTTCTAAGGGGGCTTCCTGTTGAGGGACACTGGCTCTACGGAGAGTACGACTTCATAGCTAAGGTGGAGTTTGGAAGTAATGTGGAGATGGAGGAGTTTGAGAAAACGCTAAGGCACCTGATAGATGGTGGAAGGTTCAAGCTCATGCCCGTGAAGATATCGGGACTAAAAAGGGAGGGCGGGGAAAATGAAACGAGTATACTGGAGAACGTTGGTATTAAAGCTGTGCCCTAAGTTTTTGGTCCCATTAACCCCTCTTTTTTTAGCTCCATGTATGCCCGTTTCAAGGCTTCTCTTATTTTGCGCCTTTTATGCAGACCTCCAAGTCTGTACGCTACCTTTCTGAGGCTTCCAGTCTGGAGAAAGAGTTTAATGAGTTCTCTATCATCCTCAGGAAGAGCAAGGTACCTCAGTGCCATCTCGGCCACTTCCAGGGGAGAGTTGCCTTCGTAGGCGTAGTCGGAGCTCATAACAGGCTTTTCAAAGCGTTCAGTCAGGCGAAAGTGGATTATGTACACGGTATCAAAGTCCGACAGATTCCAGTAATGCTTTTTAAGTGCTTCAACCAGTTCTTCGCGGCTGGAAAACCCATCTAAAAAGGCATCGCTATCCGTGAGCTCGCAAACCCGTCTGCCCTCAATATCCTCCACGATAGCCCTGCCGATAACGTAGCCCCCGACATGTATCAGGATCTCATCTCCCCGCCTCAGGTTCGGCTTCCTCCTCCTCACCGTGGCTCGCTTTTTTTCTTCAAGAATTGCTCTGGTGTATCTCCCATCGAACTCTAGGTGCCGCATCACTTCCCACCCAGAGGCTTGAACTTTATGACCATGACCCCGTACCGGTTCTCCTTCCACTTGGCATACATGCCGTGGAAGCGTTGGAGGGCCTGCTCAAAGCTTGGCTCGTCTGGAAAGATTCTCTCTATCGGTTCCTGCCGGAGAACCTGGCGAAAGGTCTCGTAGCGCTTGACCTCGGTAACGACAGCTGGCAGTTCACTGTTGAAGAGTATCCTATCCCCGGGTTTGATGCCCCTCAATCGGGGGTATGCCACCCTCACCTCCATCCTCTTCTCACCGGATCGTATGTATCTCAGATATTCATTGCGAACACGAAGTTTGTATATTCTCATCTCCCCAAGTTCGTGCACACCCTTAAAAGCTTAACAGGTAGAAACTTTTAAATCCTCTAACACCGAAAGATAAATAGGTGTATGAAATGAAGAGGAAGGCTCAGGGGGCCCTTGAGTACCTTTTTATGATAGCGGCGGTGTTGGTGCTCGTTCTCTACGCCACCAAGGTTATCCTAAACGGAACTAGGGGCCTTGAGAAGTCGGTGGGAAACTACACGGAGCAGGTGCGGAAGCAGATACTGGAAAATCTATGAGGTGGAATCATGGATTGCATCCCCCTTCTTCTGGGTTCGATTATGGGAGCCGTCACTTCGTACACCGATATCAAAACCGGCTTCATCGATGATCTCCATGTCCTCCCTATAGCGGGCCTTGGGATAGTTTACTACATTTACAGGGGTTTCTTCGTTGAACACAGTACTCTTCTTGCCCTCTCTGGGGCCATAGCCTTCCTGATCGGACTTGCCCTCGGTCTGTTGCTCTACTTTATAGGTGCGTGGGCAAGCGGTGACGTTGTGATCCTCGCTG
>JALVUT010000268.1 GCA_027035445.1 Thermococcus sp. | reverse complement strand
CCCTGTGGATTCCCTTTCAATCCCATTTTGGTCTGATTTTATCTATCACTTCATTGGAGTCGAGATACCGAAGCTAATAGAAAGCTTTCAATCCCATTTTGGTCTGATTTTATCGTCGTCATAGCTCACGAGTCAATCAAGGACTTCAAAACTTTCAATCCCATTTTGGTCTGATTTTATCGCTCTTCGTCGCTCCGTATCTGCTTTAGAAATTCAATAGCTTTCAATCCCATTTTGGTCTGATTTTATCTCACATTTTTACGCTCGCCCGTTATCGGGCTATTTGCCTTTCAATCCCATTTTGGTCTGATTTTATCTTCAAATTGTACAGAGCAATCACAAAAGGATACAAACCCTTTCAATCCCATTTTGGTCTGATTTTATCTCTCACGACGTTCTTCGACACTGTCACTTGTCCTGACTTTCAATCCCATTTTGGTCTGATTTTATCCAGGAGTATTCCCTGAACAGTGGAGCCCGTACCTTCACTTTCAATCCCATTTTGGTCTGATTTTATCTATATACTTCGTGCGAGCGAGTTTTTCAACCCCGTACGCTTTCAATCCCATTTTGGTCTGATTTTATCTAGTTTACTATATTAATGTAGTAGGTACTACAAGACAAAAAGCTTTCAATCCCATTTTGGTCTGATTTTATCGTATTCCAGATGTATCGCACATTGGAGGGGTCTAATTTCTTTCAATCCCATTTTGGTCTGATTTTATCTTATCGCGAACATCATTGCTCCACAGTCTGAGCACTGCATGTACTTTCAATCCCATTTTGGTCTGATTTTATCAAGACTTGCAGTTTTTGGCGAAGGCGACTGTTTACGCACTTTCAATCCCATTTTGGTCTGATTTTATCCTTTCCGTTTATGCTGAGGTACGACTTTGACTTGTCTACTTTCAATCCCATTTTGGTCTGATTTTATCGCCTGTTTAGAAGTTACCATCCAGTTAAACTCGTTAAACCTTTCAATCCCATTTTGGTCTGATTTTATCCCTGTCTCGTGAGAACGCCGTTAGAAGTAGGAAGTCTGCTTTCAATCCCATTTTGGTCTGATTTTATCTATTCTACTTTTTCGTACTAACTGTCATGAGTTTGACCTTTCAATCCCATTTTGGTCTGATTTTATCTTGAAGGAGAAAAAATAAGATTGTTTTTTGAAAAAGACTTTCAATCCCATTTTGGTCTGATTTTATCTACCTGAAAAGTCTCGCATTATTTTGAACCAATATTTCTTTCAATCCCATTTTGGTCTGATTTTATCTCTAAAAAAATTTTGCCAGAATATTTTCCGCATATATGAACTTTCAATCCCATTTTGGTCTGATTTTATCTTAAAATTACTTTCTATAGTTTTAATAGCTTCATGAACCTTTCAATCCCATTTTGGTCTGATTTTATCAATAATCTAATAGACAAAAGCAGAAATAAAATAATTAATCTTTCAATCCCATTTTGGTCTGATTTTATCATTTTATCAGATTTGCTGTCCGTGATGTTTTTCATCCTCTTTCAATCCCATTTTGGTCTGATTTTATCGGTTGAGAAGCGAAGACATAGATAGACTTAAGAAAACTTTCAATCCCATTTTGGTCTGATTTTATCTCCGAAATTTTGAGATATATAGAAAAAGCTGGACCTTTCAATCCCATTTTGGTCTGATTTTATCAACTGGTAATTTTCCTCTGTTTCGCTATATAACGTTTTCTTATCGCTCCTTTGTGGGGCTTTCGTCGTCGACCTCCATTTGTGCAGTCAGTATATAA
>JALVUT010000267.1 GCA_027035445.1 Thermococcus sp. | reverse complement strand
GAGGAAGATAGGTTATTATCCGGCCAGACAGAAAGGGTCTCATGTTGTGCTTGTTGGCCCAACAAGAAAAATGATAACAGTGCCCTTACACGGGAATCTAAAACCCGGTTTACTGAGGCACATCCTCCGGGAGGTCGGGATCACGGTAGAGCAGTTTGTTGTCCCCCTTAATGATCCATAATCAACTTTCTATATTCATTAAGATGTGGGAGGGAGTGCTATGGAAAATGAGGTGCTTTATGAAGAAAAGGAGGATATTGGAGTGATAACCTTAAACAGGCCTGAAAAGAGGAACGCCCTCTCAAAGGACATGCTCTCCCAGCTGGCAGGTATTTTGCATGAGATTGCCAACGAAAGAAGGGTTAAAGTGGTGATTATAAAAGGTGCAGGAAAATGCTTTAGTTCAGGACATGATCTCAAAGAAGTCCTCAGTAGCGATCTCCATGAGGCTGAAGAAACTTTTAATACCATTAAGAGGGTTATGATGGCCATTAGAGAAGCACCCCAGCCTGTAATAGCCCAAGTCCATGGGTATGCCTTGGCAGCAGGATGTCAGCTTGTCGCAGCCTGTGATTTAGCTGTAGCTTCTGAAGAAACCAAATTTGCACTGTCTGGCATTAACGTTGGCCTCTTTTGCTTTACACCAACCGTATTTGTCAGCAGGAATATAGCACCTAAAAGAGCATTTGAGATGGCATTTACGGGAGACATGATAACCGCTCAGAAAGCCTTGGAATGGGGCCTAATTAATAAAGTCGTGCAAAGGGAAAAATTAGAAGAAGAGACCACGGCATTAGCAAAGAGCCTGACAAGGCACAGTCTTAGTGTTCTAGAAGCAGGAAAGAAGTTTTTCTACAGGCAATTAGACTTGAGCTGGAGAGATGCACTCGAATACGCTACAAAGACAATTACCCTTTGGTCCCAAACAGAAGAAGTGAAGAAAGGCATAACTTCATTCCTCGAGAAAAGATGAGAAAGGCAAATTATATCATGACAATAACAGTGGGTGATATATTTACAGAAAATCTCTTGAGAGTCAGCGTTTTCCCGGATATAGCAATTTATGACCGTAAAACTAAAAGAAAGGGATAACTCAAAAATGAGTTAGATGCGGTTGGAACGGTCTCAGGCATTCTGGGCCTTCTTTCTGCCCTTCAATCTGTCGGAACAGAGGGCAAGGATGGGCACGAGAACGGCCAGGGAGATCAGCCCAACCCTAGGATCCCAGATGTACCTAAACGCTATTATGACGATCACGGCTATGGCCGTCATCAGGAAGAGATCCCGATCATAGATCCTCGACTTTGTCAGGATGTTCTGCTCCCTGCCCACATAGGCGAGGTAGAGGGGTATCCCCAGGGCCGCAAACGTTATCCCGATGTACGTTCTGAGGATCACCGAGATGAGAATCCCCACGGCAAGGATTATTGCGATTGCGGCCCCGGCCTTCATGTACCCCACCTGAGCATTTAGTATCGGCGTCCGCCTTTTAAACTTCCCGGTGAGCATTGTCCCTTTGGGTTAAGCTTATATAGTTCGGAGCCCCATTATACTGCGGTGATATCGTTATGAGCAATATCGAATGGAACGAGAAGACCTTTTCCAAGTTCGCCTACCTGGCTGATCCCAGGCTGAGGGGGGACTTTGTCGCCTACACACTCACCAAGGCAAACCTTAGGGACGACAGGTACGAGAGTACGGTGGTCGTTGAAGATCTCGGAACAGGGGCGCGGAGTTTTGTGGAGAACGCCGCTATGCCAAGGCTTTCCCCCGATGGTAGAAAACTCGCCTTCACGAGGGCCAACGAGGAGAAGAAGACGAGCGAGATATGGCTGGCTGATCTAAGGACCATGAGCGCCAAGAAAGTCCTGGAGGCCAAGAATGTCCGCTCCATCCAGTGGAACGAGGATTCAAGGAAACTGCTCGTGGTCGGCTTCAAGCGCCGCGATGATGAGGACTTCATCTTCGATGACGACATCCCGGTATGGTTCAACGACATGGGCTTTCTCGATGGGGAAAAGACAACGTTCTGGATCCTGGACAGTGAAAGCGAGGAGATCATAGAGCAGTTTGAGGAGCCGCGCTTTTCCAGCGGTATCTGGCATGGCGACGCCATCGTTGTGAACGTCCCGCACAGGGAAGGGAGCAAGCCGGCCCTCTTCAAGTTCTATGATGTAATCCTCTGGAGGGACGGGGAGGAGGAGAGGCTGTTTGAAAGGGTCTCATTTGAGGCGGTTGATTCCAACGGAAAGGCCATCCTTCTCCGCGGGAAGCGGGAGAAGAGGTTCATGAGCGAGCACGACTGGCTCTACCTCTGGGATGGAGAGATTAAATCCGTCTACGGGGGCCCGCTAAGTGCGGGTCAGGCAAAGCTCGACGGTGGGAAGGTCTACTTCACCCTAGCAGACGCCGGAAGGGTGAACCTCTACGCCTGGGAAGGGGAGGTAAGGCCCTTAATTGTAGGCGACCACTGGGTCACGGACTTCGACGTCCACGGCGGGAAGGTTGTCGTCCTCATAGAGACCGCGACGAGGCTGAGGGAGCTCTACATCTACGACGGCGAACTTAGGCAGCTCACCGATTACAACGGACCGATATTCGAGAGGCTCAGGACCTTCGAGCCGAGACACTTCCGGTTCAAGAGCCTCGACCTGGAGATAGACGGCTGGTACCTGAGGCCCGGGATCGAGGGGGACGAGAAGGTTCCCGTCATAGTCTTCGTCCACGGCGGTCCGAAGGGGATGTACGGCCACTACTTCAAGTACGAGATGCAGCTGATGGCGAGCAAAGGCTACTACGTCGTCTTCGTCAATCCAAGGGGAAGCAATGGCTATACAGAGGACTTCGCACTCCGCGTCCTCGAGAGAACCGGTCTTGAGGACTTCCAGGACATAATGAACGGGATTGAGGAGTTCTTCAAGCTCGAGCCTAACGCCGACCGCGAGAGGGTTGGAATAACCGGCATAAGCTACGGAGGTTATATAACCAACTGGGCCCTAACGCAGAGCGACCTCTTCAAGGCAGGAATAAGCGAGAACGGAATAAGCTACTGGCTGACTAGCCATGCCTTCTCCGATATAGGCCTCTGGTACGATGTCGAGGTCATCGGGCCGAATCCGCTGGAGAACGAAAACTACAGGAAGCTCAGCCCGCTCTTCTACGCTGAGGGGGTCAAGGCGCCGCTCCTGCTCATCCACAGCCTCGAGGACTACCGCTGTCCGCTCGACCAGAGTCTGATGTTCTACAACGTGCTCAGGGATACGGGCAAGGAGGCCTACATTGCGATATTCAGGCACGGGTCGCACGGCCACAGCATCCGCGGCAAGCCGAAGCACAGGGAAAAGAGGTACAAGCTCTTCGTGGAGTTCTTTGAGAGAAAGCTGAAGAGGTACGAGGAGGGCTTTGACGTCGGGAAGATACTGAAGGAGAACTTGGGAGAAGTATAAAATTCTCCCTAAGTTTTTTCATTATCTTTGTTGGCTGTCCAGAAAAAAAAAGCAGTGCCAAAAAGCAAAAAGTTTTTATAAAATGTTTAACAATCCCGACACTGTGGTATCATGCTCACCCGAGCAGAGCTCAGGATTCTCCCAGCCCTCCATAAGCCAACATCCCTTAAAGAACTCTCTGCCCAGCTCGACCTTTCGAGGGCAAGGCTCTCTGTAATCGCCAAATCCCTCGAAGAGAAAGGTCTTGTAGAGAGAAGGAGGGAGGGCAGGGAGATAGTACTCTACCCTTCCAGTGCTAGGGCGCTCGAGGTTTACCACGAACTCTCACTCAAATTTCCCCACATAGACTTTACCCCCCTTCTTGCCGGCAGAAACCTCAAAGTACTCGGTGGAATGGCCGTTGAAAAGCCAAGACCAGCCTGGGAAATCGCCCTTAGAGCCAACATGAACCGCTACACAGTGCACCATGTTCTGGCCAAGCTGATGGAGAGCCTTATCGTCGGGAAAAACAAGGAGGGTTACTTCATCACAAAGCGTTTTTCACTTATTAGGGACTTTGTGGATGAATACTTCCTCCTGCAGAACTCAATAAAAGCCAAGCGCTTTAGCGGGGATGCACTAGTCGTATGGAGCGGAGTTAATGAGTTTATACTCGCCACGAGGAGCTTCAAGGGTACAGCATGGGGTTCATTTCAGCTTACGGGCCTGTCCCGTTTTGGAGATTTTGGTCTCAGCATAGTTTCAGCTGGAGTCTATCACTATTACTGGCCATCTGAAGGGATAACACTGGAAGAGGCCGCTGTTCATGCACTGACCGCTGCAGAGCCCGGTGCGAGGGAACTCCTCTACATTATAACCCTCCTCAGGACTAAAGGATTCAGTGCTGCCAAGCTTAGACGTCTTGCCCTCAAGTTCGACGTTCTCGAAATTGTTGAGGAGATCATTGAATATCTCAACGGAGGAGAAAAAGGCTATCCCTTCCCCTCATTGGAGGAGGTCGAAGAGCTTTATCGTCAGTATTTTGGAGGTCATAAAAATGATAACAGGGGAGAGGCTGAGTGAAGAGTTAGCCCTGCTGGATGAGAAAGCTGGACTGCTGGCTTATCAAGGAGTTATTCCTGAAAGGATAGCACTTTACCTCATAGGTGGTGGCAATCTCGCATTGAAGGGCATAAAAGAGGCGACAGCGGATATTGATATTATCGTTGAAAATGTTCATGTTCTGAAAGCCCTTGAAGAGATCCTTACAAATCCCTTGCCTGAACTTAAGGTGGGTTCGGGGGTGAGGGTCATCTATCTAAAAGAAGCCGGGCATGAATACAGCGTGAAACTTGGAGCTTTTTCGGTTTACAAAAAGCTTGATCCGGTTATGGATGACTTTACTCTTGATGTCTTTGTAAAAAGAGTTCTGAGGGGAATAGCACTCTCAGAGGGCATGAAAACCCGCTCAATAATCCCAAAGGAGTTCAGGAATTTAAAAGTTCTCGGAATCCGGTTAATCTCTCTTGAAGACATCTTCCTGTTCAAAGGAGTGACTTCCCTCAGCAGAGCCAAGGACATCGATGATCTGTTTCGCCTGCTTGAACACGGCATAGATTTCAGTATAATTCTTGACGAGCTCAATAGGCAGAAGTACCTCATTGAGCCAGACAGGTTTGAATGGCTTGTAGGACTACTTTACGAGAAATTATTGGCGCTCAGGGACATACTTGCAGAGAAAGGGCTTAAAAGCAGGGGGCTGGATGGTTTCGTTGAGAATCTGGAACTCTCTTTCGTTAAAAAGTAATAATTTCAGTTATCTTTGAAACCTTTTGAGGACATTGAGCTCATAGCCCGCAAAGAGAAGTTTCCTGAGATAATTTCTTAAACGGCTTCCTCGCCACCACTCCAAGCGCTTCCTCCACCCTTTTGACCCCCACGAAGCCCGCTTTCCTGAGCCTCTCCATAACTCCCCTCTGCAGGTCTTTTCTCCTGTATCGCCTCCCCGGATTCCCAACGTAGTGGAACAGCCGTCCTCCAGGCTTCAGCACTCTGAAGAGCTCGCGGTAGAACTCTTCGCTGTACAGATGTCCCGCCAGTGAGAACCGCGGCGGATCGTGGATTACCACATCAAAACTCCCGTCCTTAAACCTCTTTACGACCTCGAAGGCGTCACCCTGAATTATCTGAACCTTCCCGCCCGTGAACAGCCCCCTGCTCCAGGGGTTTATTCTGGCGAGCTCCAGCAAGTTGGGGTCTTTCTCGATCGTTATGACGTACGCCCCCCTCTTCGCTGCCTCTATGGCAGTGTAGCCAAGGCCCATGCAGGTGTCGAGGACGGTCTCGCCCTCCCCCGGCTTCACGGTGTCGACCTTGCGGAGCGTGTCCCTGAGCGGTGTTGTTCCCTTGGTTCTGTGCATCCTGATGCCGTTTATCTCCACCGTCGGTGGTATCGTCGGAACCAGTTTGTAGAACCCCTCCGGAGTGGCTATGGCGGCCTTGTAAACGCCTCCCCCCTTCACGAAGTAGAGGCTCTCAGGGTTCCTCGCTATCCACTTCACGGCTTCGGCATTAACCCTCGTCCCATCCGGAAAGATGAAGTCGTCCCCCTCTCGCAGGATCAACCATGAGCGTCCGGTTTTGTGCAGATCCAGGTTTACCCTTGCCCCTCCACGGGTTAAGAGAAGCCGTCCAGCATCCTGAGATGTCAGAAAGTAAACTTCCTCCATTTCGCCCCAGAATTCGTCCAGTTACTTTTTTATATACCTTACCCCAGTTATTATGATGGGTGATAACTATGGCATACGATGATTCTGAGAGGGTCCCCACCGGTGTTAAAGGGCTGGACGACCTTATAGAGGGAGGCCTCCTCAGGGGGAAGACTTACCTTCTCACAGGGCCGCCCGGAAGCGGAAAGACAACCCTCTCCATGCAGTTCCTCATAGAGGGCGCGAAGCGGGGGGAGAGGGTGGCCTACGTCTCACTCATTCACGATCCCCACGAAGTCGTCAAGGACATGGCGAGGTTCGATCCTTCGGTGTGGGTTTACGTAAAGTCCGGGAAGCTCATCCTCTACGACATGGGAAAGGCCCTGTGGAAGGGGTCAACCAGGGCACCCGCGTGGGGCAGTGTGCTCTTCAGGATCAAGGAACTCGTGGAGAATGGCAGGCTGAGCCGGCTTGTGATAGACCCCCTGACGGCTATAGACTTTCCCACGGAGAACCCCGCCGAGAAGAGGGCCGAACTGGCGAACTTCATCAGAAGCCTGGAGGCCCTTGGAACGACGACAGTTCTGGTTGCAGAGCTCACCGAACTGGACAGGTACACGGAAGAGCACTATCTCACCGACGGCGTCGTAATGCTCCACTACTTCCTCGGGGACAGGGAGATGATCCGTGCCCTCCAAATACTGAAGATGAGGAGAACGCGGCACGGAACCGGCATGTACCTCATGGAGTTCAGCGAGCATGGGCTGGTCGTTCACGGCCTATCGCCCTTTGATGCTACGGGGGAGGTATGATGCCCGGCGGGAGGAAGAGGGTAACCCTGAAAGACATTAGAAACGAGAGGGATCTTGTAAGGAGGGCCTATTTTGCCGGCTACCTTCTCGGCTACGGGGGACACACCGAGTGGACGGGCTGGAGTCTGCGGTTGAAGAAAACAATATACTCCGAGGCGGAGGTCGAGGGCAGGCTGAAGGTTGTTATGGCCGCCTACAGGAGGGGCAGGCTCGACGGTTCCAGGGATCGAGAGGAGGATATACGGAAAGGTGTATATCACAGGCCCGGAATTCCAGAGCCCCAATCGGAGGAGACTGCTGAAGCGTCCATGATCTCCCAAACCCTCACACCGCCCAGTTTAAGGAGGCCGGTTTTTGTGACCCGACCGGACTTTCTCAGGGAGATCCGTATCATCAGAGCCTCCCGGATACTGAGGTTGCCCCGTTTTATCAAGTGGGGTGAATAAGAGTGGAGGAAACAGGAGACGCTTTCATCCGATCTCCAGTTCCAGTCCCTCTTCCTCTGGCCTGGGAGATTTTTCAACCGTGAGCCTCCTGCCCTTCAGCCAGAGCACCTTTGTGAATACCTCCTCCAGCAGGCTCAGGTACCTTCTGTCAGCCGTCTCGCAGTTTACGAAGTAGTACACGTTCCTGTTTCGGTTCCCGAGGAAGACCGCCGCGAGGTCGGCCAGAGAGAGCACGAACCTGGGGCTCATATGGTGGAGGGGTATTATCCTCTCGGGGTTTACGATTATGGTGTTCACCCCCGGATGCTCCGAGTAATACTTCTTGGAGAACCGCTCGAACTTGCTCATGAATATCCCTGGGTCTGAGTGGACGTCTATGGACATTACCACCCGCCCCCACTTCGACTTTCCACTGCCCATGAGTCTGGGCGCCTTTTCCAGGTACGATACGTCCATACCGGCCAGTTCAAGCTCCTTCTTCAGGGTGAGGGCGCTATCGAGGACGTCTATGATGAATAGGTTGTCCCTGCCGGCGCTCCGTGTAATGACGTGGAACACCCTTGGAGCAAGCGAGATGGATGGATGCTCTATCAGGATCATGTCCCCGGGGATCACGTTTCTCATGTACTCAGAGAGCTTCATTCCCCACCCTCCCGGGAGCCTTTACGAGCCTTACATCGTCACCGACCGTGATGATGTAGTTTGAATCCTGTTCAAGGCTCTTCAGCGCGTACTCGTTGATCACTCCCCTGTTGACGAAAAAGATGCTGATCCTGTTATCCTCCGTTCCGTACCAGCGGAAGATCGTCTCGAAGTAGTTCTCGAGTCTGTATGGGTCATCCTGGAAGGCCATAATGCACTTTCCCATGCCAAGGAAAAGGGTTACCCCTCTCTCCCTCGCGGTGTTCTTCATGAGCTTCTTCGTGATTCTCGCGTGCTGTGCGAGGTAGTACTCGAAGTTGTCGGTTACGCCGATCTTTCCAAGGATGTTACCCACGTTTATCCTGCCGCCGCATTTGATGACTGGGATCCTCTCAATGGGAAGGCTTATCCCCTGGAAGGCAAGCTGCTGAGTGAACACGTGAAGGGTATCTATTATATCGACGATCACCGGGATATCGCCGGAATCGAGGTAAAAAGTCATCATGCCGTGGAAGAGCCTCTCGGGGTGTTTCTTGGGCCCGTACTCGACGAGAACCTTGCCCTCCGGGAGATTTTTAAGAAAGCTGTCTAGGGACATTCGCATCACCACCCAGTTAACCGATGACCCTTTCAAAGACCCTCTCAAAGTTCTTGAATGTAATGGCGCCGACCTCCCCATCGCTGAAGTTCTCACGCAACCTCTCCACCAGTGAGGGAATCTTTGACTCGTCCTCAAGCCCTTCAAGACTTTTCCCTCTCCATCCCTCAAGGTAGTAAACGAAGTCGAAGCCAAGGCCCACGTGCCGATGGCCGGCGGTATCGACCATGTGGGTGATGTGGTCGATGTACCTCTCCACGGTGGGTTTCTCCCTGTCCACGAAGCTTGGGATCGCCACAGCCCCCACCACGCCGTCCCTCTCGGCTATGGCCTTTATCTGTTCGTCGGTAAGGTTCCGCGGGTGGTCGCATAGTGCCTTCGCGTTGGAGTGGGACGCTATGACCGGAAAGGACGTAACACCCAGGGCGTCCCAGAAGCCGGCCTCGTTTATGTGACTCAGGTCTAGGAGGATCCCGAGTTCCTCCGCTTTACCGATGACCTCCACACCGAAGTTCGTCAGCCCCCCGTTGGTTCTCTCGAAGACGCCGTCCCCCAGAGGGTTTCTGAGGCTCCACGTCAGGGTCAGAACCCTGAGGCCAAGGCGATGAAAGACCTCAAGAACGTCCAGACTTGAGTCCAGGGGTTCTCCTCCCTCCATGCCGGCCCACAGGGCGACCTTTCCCGCCTTCACGGTATCCCTCATCCCCTCCGTGTTCGTCACGAGTTCAAAACGCTCACTCTCGTTTACATCCCTGAGAAGCCTGTTGAACGCCTCCATACCGTATCGAAGGGCAACGCCCCTCTTCTTCATAGGCGTCCACACCGAGGCGACCCTTGCCGTCACAATGCCCTTGAAGAAACGGGGGTAGTTCCTCTCAAGCACGGCGGTCTGGCCCCTTTCCCTCTCATAATAGATGAGGGTTGGCAGATCTGAATGGGCGTCGAATATCATACCTCTCCCCTCGCCCCGCTCATCGCGGTGAGCTCCGTAATGGTCTCATCCCTGACCCCCTCGTCCGGGATGTCTTTGGCGAGCTCAAAGGCCTCCTCAAACTCACGCCTCTTGGCCAGCTCCAGCGCTATTGCCTTCAGGGCCTCACTCTTCTGCCTGGCATCCGTTATCATGCTGGTGAACTCAAGGGCCCGGTTAAGGCTCCCGAGTCGCGTCAGGATGGTAGCTATGCGCTGGATGCTGCTCTCCGTCAGTCTGAGCTCTCCAGGTTTCTCAAAGGCCCTCTCGACTACGTCCAGGTACTCCCGGTCGTTGAACCTCTTCATCCACATGGCCACTTCCAGCTCACCCAGGAGCCGCATCACTCCCCGATATTTCCTCTCTATGAGTGCCAGGGCGTAGTGGTTCCTGCCCTCCAGGAGGGCGGTGCGTACCTCGGGGAGGCCAACGTCCATCACGGTTCTGCACAGCTCCATTTTTTTCTCCACGATGGCTGCGCGCTGGTTGACATGGAGTTTGTCGAAGATGTCGAACGCCATTGTGTAGAACCTCATAGCCTTCCTGGCAGGGAGCACGTCCCCTGCTTTCTCCATGAGCTCTCCCATCCCTATGATGCCGTCGACCTTCTCTGTGTACTTTACCTCCGCCCCTATCATCGTGTCGAACGCCGTGTTGAACAGCTCAATGGCCGTATCCGAATGACCAGATATGGCCAGCCGGTACGCTAGGCGTGAGAGAACCCTCCCCTTTTCAACTGGTTCTTTTATCCTCTCCGCCTGGTCAAGGGCCCTGGAGAACATCTCCACCGAGTCCTCCCCGTACTCAAGTATCGAGAGGGTTGACCCTATTATCGCGTAGGCTATGGCCCTCTCGGCCGGATCTTTTATCCTGTCGGCTATGTAGGTACTGTCCGATATAACCTCAGGGATCCAGTCCACCTCCCCCCCTTCGGACAGGGCCAACGCCAGGTAGCCCAAAGCTTCCACCTGATCCACCGAACGTGGAAGCTCGGTAATTTTCTCAAGGGCCTCCTCGTAGAAGCCCCTCTCTACCAGAAGCCGTATGTCCTCCAGTGTTGTCATATCAACCTTTAGTTTGTTCTAAATGCTTATAAAGGTTCGCTCCTCAAAGCGAATGGTTGGTATGCTGACGCTGGCGCTTTACAATTCATACGATAGGAGAAGACTCCATGATGCACACCTCCGTGCAGTGGCCCGTGCCGCACCCATAGCCTACGCCCACGACTTCCATCTGGCCTTGGTCGGTTTTCCCGTTAAGGGGCGGCCCATTGATGTTGCAGAGGGGATAAGCGGCCGCACCACCGTGGGGGAGGGTGGCGCCTACCTTCTTGAGCTTGCCAGGGCGGACAGGTTCCACCTCCTTGACTTTCCAAAGGGAGGCTTTCCCCCCCAGTTTGGGAGGGCAGTCGCAACCACGAGAAAGCCTGAAGTGAACAAGGCGATTACCCCCCTGGAGATAGCCCGTAGGGCGCTGGCCGGGGAGAGTTTTCTGTTCCTGGTGGGTCTCGGCAGGCACGGCCTCCCAAAGGAAATCTTTAAGATGACCCACCACCATCTTGACGTGACCGGGAGGGGGGTCAGTCTTGAGACCTGCACCGCGATAGGTGCCATACCCGTGAGAATAACAACCTTCATGGAGGCTTTAAAATGGACGAGGACTGGAAAAAAGACGTAACCTGGGTGCTTATAGCCATCGTTGTGGTGTTCGCACTCCAGTTCGGCCTCAAATTTGCCCTGCATACGAGTTCTCCGCTCGTTATAGTTGTGAGTGGTTCCATGGAGCCCGTCTTCTACCGTGGTGATGTGGTGTTGCTCGAGGGGATAGACGGGGGCAACATAAACAACGTCCACGTTGGGGACGTGATAGTGTACAAGCGCCCTGGATACCCGTACCCGATAATCCACCGCGTCAGGGAAATAAGCAACGTGGACCTAGGAGGGAAGATCGAGAAGTGCTTCCTGACATGGGGGGACAACAACCCGGTTCCTGACCCTCCGTACCCGACGCCCTATGGCTACGTTCCGTGCGTCCCAGCGTACGCGGTCGAGGACAAGGCCCTGCTGGTCTTTCCAAAGATAGGTCTCATCCCCCTAGACATCCGCGAGTCCCTCGGCATGGGGGGCTGAGCGGCCACCT
Organism: Thermococcus sp.; assembly: GCA_027035445.1. Next base: position 18,890 of record JALVUT010000267.1, on the reverse strand, counting down.
CCCCACTCATCGGTGGCCTTAAAAGCATCCCGTAGTCTTTAATCCCGGTGATGCCAATGAGGTTCATTCCACTCATAGTCGCCAGGCCGGAGGTCCAGATGGCGATAGACGAGGCAATAATGCACGCAAGGATCGAAGGAAGGGTCCCCGACACTATCCGCCTATACGCATTCTCCCCGAGTTCGGTGACGATAGGCCGCTTCCAGAGTGTCGTCCATGACGTTGACCTCGACAAGGCGGGGGAGCTCGGTATCCCCGTCGTCAGGCGCATCACCGGCGGCGGCAGCGTCTTCCACGACGAGTTCGGTGAGGTAACCTACTCCTTTGTCATTGGCGAGGGCTATCATCCTGCCCTGGGGAACGTTGAGAGCAGCTACCGCTACCTAGCCGGCCCCCTCGTTGATGCACTGGAGGGGCTCGGCCTCGATGCCGGCTTTTCCGGGCTGAACGATATAGTCGCCAACGGAAAGAAGATCAGCGGCTCGGCCCAGACGAGAAGGAGAGGGGTGATCCTCCAGCACGGCACCTTCATGTATTCGACGAGAGTGGAGGTTCTCGGAAAAGTCCTCCGCGTTTCCAAGCTCAAGCTCCGGGACAAGGGAGTCTCCTCAATATGGGAGCGCGTAACAACCCTCGAGCGCGAGGGGATAAAGCTCAACCGCTGGGAAGCCTACGAGCTCTTAAAGAACAGTTTTGCCAACGTGTTCCCGCTGGAAGAGGGCGAGCTCACCGACTACGAGCTTGAACTGGCCGAAAAGCTGGTGGAAGAGAAGTATGGAAACCCGGAGTGGAATGAAATGCGCTGATCAGGGAAATCCCCAGTTCTCCCCTATCTCGAACTTCTCCGCGAGCTCGTAGAAGAGCTCATCCTCGCCAAGCTCTTCTCTCAGCTTTCTGAAGTTCCCCTGGAGGCGCGGGAGTCTGCCCTTCGAGCGTCTCAGCATGGAGTTACCTACGTTGACGGCGAATCGGAGGTACTCGTCACTCACCAGAACCCTCCCATCCCTCCCGAGGGGTGCCGTCAGGTACTCCGTGGCGTTTATCTCGACGAGGTGGCGGGTTGAGACCACCTTGAACGTCGTGTACTTGAAGCCGGAGGCGAGGCCAAGTTCATGGAGCCGCTTTGCATTTTCCATGTCCTCCGCGACGACGTGGAAAATCGGCGGCTGGCTCTTGAGGAATATTAAACCTTCCTTCGCGTTTTTAAGTGCCCCCCTGGCCTCCCCGAACTTGATCGGACGGTGTACCTTTATCAGCCACCTCGACAGAGGCTTCGCACCCAGTGCCGGCTCCTCGATGATCCCGATCCTGCCGGAGCAGGAGGAGGTCGTATAGATTCCCCTAATCGAGTTGATGAGCAGGAGAAGCCCTATTATATCCCCGTCCACCTTCCCCTCTCTCATGGCGGTGAAGAGATCGATCAGGGCCTCACGCTTGGCTCTCATGTCGAAACCTCCGGACGGTTTTTGATTATTCCGAAAGCACCTTCAGAGACGGCTTGTGGCAAGTAAAAGGTATCTCCTCTCTCTTTTAGCCCATTGTGTCGAAAACTTTATAAAGCTAACCCAAAAGGTTTAGCTGGACGTGGCCAGGGTGGTGTAGCCTGGTCAGCACAGGGGACTGTGGATCCCCTAGCCCGGGTTCAAATCCCGGCCCTGGCCCCATAAACGCGCTTCTCCCAACTCCACGCCCTTCTATTGTAGAGAGCCTCTCTAAAACGGCATCTTCAATGAAACGAGACCTGTTATAAGTCGCGCTGTCCAGGAGTTTGAGGACATCCGGATCCAAAGTAATATGCACGGGAATTCTACGCCTTCTCGGTCTTCTTTGAGGCATGTAACGCACTCTCCAGGCCTCTTTTTGTGTGGCCACACGTGGCCATGTGTAGCCATATAGAGAAGCTTGGCGCCCCAAGGATATAGATGTTGTGGTCATGAGGATCACCACAGCTCGGCGACTTTGCCGATCTCGAACTTCCACATCTTGGCCAGGTTCTCCATTCTCTCAGAGAAGCGGTCGGAGAGTTTGTACATGCCCCTGTCCTCATAAACCATTCCGAGGGCTAGGAGCTTCTTCAGGACCCTGAAGTAGAGGACCTTATCAGTACCGTCAATACTGAGGGCTTCTTGGTACTCGTCTTTAAAGAGGCTACCGTTCTTTTTCAGGTATTCAACGATTCTTCTGGCTATTTCGAGGGTTTTGCCCTCGAAGAGTAGCTCGAGGGTACTGGAGGGTGGCTGGTAGACTGGAACTCTTATCTCGACATAGTCTGGAAACTTCCTCCTGCGGGGCATTATACCACCTCTGTTACTTCGTTTACAGGACTTATATTTTTCAGGCACCAGGACGCTTCGGGAGTTGTGGAGGATAAGTACAGGTGGTGTATATTATGCCGGGTTTTCCGGTGTTTGGGGTTGGTCACCCAAGGAAGATGTTTTGGAAAGATGGATAATATACGGGTGGTGTTAGTATCCTCACTCACCGCCACCACGCTCCTTCTTTGCTTTGAGCGTAGTTCCAAGTTGGAGGGCTGTTTCTTTGAGCTCTTTATCGTACTCAAACTTGAAATACGAACGACTCTTCGTCTCCTTGTCCTGTAAATGCACTACAACTTTCACATATATCCAACCCCTCTCGACCAGCTCGACTGCCTTTTTGAACGCCTCGAATGCTTGCTCTGGTTTGTAGTTCTTGACAAAATAGCTGTCATCGTCAATCGCATCGTACTCGGAGAGGACTTCTGCATCCTCAAAAGAAACATCCCTCGACGCTTCAAGCTCAATATAACAGATGTCAGAGTACCTATTCCCCGTCACAAAACCGAAATAGCCCAACGCCTTCTTTTCTTCAATCCCTATGTCCGCCATCACCCGCGCCCCCTTCTCGTGATCCAGAGTCGAGCTGACTTTTTACAGGGATCACAAGCCCCCCTGCCGAAAGTTCCCAAGCTTCTGAAACCAGTATCTCTCGCCTTTTTCCTTGCCTCCTCCTCACTCTCTGCCTCTACTTCTATGATTGCTCCAATATGCACATACCTCTTGCCAGGACCCCATGAAACACTATCATAACTCACCTTGTAAATCATCCCACTCACCTCCCCCACAACAGGAACCTGAGCGTCTCGGGCAGCTCCTGAGCTGGAACGCGAATCACATCCTCCAAATCCACGAAAGCATAGTAATCATGAGCCGAGCCGTGCCCGTACCAGTCAAAGCTCACCGGGGCATACGCCACGTTCCAGACCAGGAACTCCCTGCCGAGGTTCACAATGTAGAAAAAGTCAATGCCGGCCTTCTGCGAGAACCTGAAGTGCCCCTCATACTGCTTGCCATTCACTTTGACCTTCCCGTTGACCAGGGCTGAGTGAGGGTTCATGTTCTTCAGCTCGAAGCCGGTGAAGCGGAAGCCCTTCACGCCGTTCCTGTTCAAGTACTGCACGATGAGGCTGTCCACGTCCGTCACGTACATGTGCACGTCCAGGCCCTTCCTCGCCTTCTGGAGGGCCCGGCTGAAGGCCACCCTGTTCTCCGCGTCCCGCATGAGGCGCTTGAAGTACGTGAAAGCGTCCTCAATGCTGAGGGCGTCCTGATAGACGAAAGCAGTCCGGCTGGCCATCACTCGCCACCCCCTAAAAGAACCTCCATGACTTCCCGCATGATGTCCTTCCTGTATGTCCTCTGAAACGCCTGAACGCGCTTCTTCAAGCCCTGAGCCGCTGCCAGGATCTTCCGCCGCTCCTGCCGCTCGCGCTCGGAGTAGAGTTCAAGGGCCGTCTGGAAACTCATGCTTTCGCCCCCTTTGCCCTCAATGCTTCCACTTCCTGCAGCACCTGGCTGTACTGGATGCGGCGTGGAAGGTAAACTGGCACATGATGCTTCTTAACCTCACGCATGCTGAGGACCTCAATGCTAACGTCATCCCCCTCAAGCTCTCCCCTTGCACTCATGAGGAGTGCTTCCGCCAAAGCCGCTTCCCATGCCGCACGCTTGGAAAACGCTGAGACAATGAACTCCTCACCATCAATACGAACCAGAAACTCCGTCACGCCCACCCCTCCCTAGCTATTGCCAGCGGGCCGTCGCGGTAAAGGTAGCCCTTCTCAGTCAACTCGTTTAGGAGAGCCCTAGCATCATCAGGGTCAATGCTCAGTTCTCTTGCCAGCTCGCGCGGGCTCACCCAACCCTGCCTGGCGAGTTCGAGGGCCTTGAGGCGGAGAGTATCATAGTCCCTCATGGCGAAGCCTCCGCTAACCTGTATCCCCGAGAAGTGCTTTCGATGATCCCAACCGTTTTCGCTGCTTCTATGAAGTCATCAGCGTACAAGAAGAACTTTTTGCGGAGCTCTTTCCTCGATACAACTCCGTTTTCTTTCATGAACTCAATGATGTCCTTGTATTTTTTCAGCACATAACCCCTCGTGAGAACCTCATAAGTCGCCACAGGAGCCCATACATGGATCCTGACCCCACGGTCCGTAGCTTCAATGATGTACTGCTCCGGCCCATCCTGTAGAACCACCCGCTCTCCTGTCTCGATTACCTTTTTTACTGCATTCTCGAGCTCACTGCTAAGAGGGAACGGTTTCTTGTAGAAACTATGCTGAATCTGCGTTACCACACGACCAAACATCATTTCTTCTGTCATGCCCTCACCCCCTCAGAACCACAGTTCAAGCTCAGCCTCCTCCAGGTCTGAGACCGCGATGTACCACCTGTTCAAATCCGGCGCGGACTCGCCATCCTCGTCCCTGAACCCCTTCCAGCGATAGAACCGCGCCCTTAACTTCTTCCTGATGCCCCAAACCTCCAACTCCTCCTCAATCCAGCCCTCGCAGGACTCAGGATTGATGTCCTCCCACACGTTGCTGACGCTGACTAACTCAATACCCCTGTCCGAAGCCTTCAGCCTGCACTCCGCAACAGTCACCCAACCCGGGCCACTTCCAGCCAACTCCAGAGTCCTTTCATCAAACAGCACCTCAGACATCAGCCTTCACCTCCGAAGAAGAGGCCGATTCGGCCTTCTTTTTCTTCTCAAGGTACTCTTTCCATTGCTCGTCAGTTATTTCGATGTCATAGTCTTCCCAAAGCATGTCGAGGAACTTTTCATCAATGTCACCATAGTGGTCCAGTATTTCAACATCCATGCCACTTATGCCGGGTGCTTCCTCCTCGATGCGGATTTTCAGCTCAATCCACCTGCTCATTCCTCATCCCTCCTCAACCATACGCGGAACAGCTTGTAGCTCGATTCAACCGAGCGAACAACGAAACCATCACCCTGCAAAGCCTTAACCGCCTTCAAGAACCCCTGAAAATCCTCCCACGAGGCCGGCGTGGTAAGGCTCAGCACTACTGCACCAGGAACCTCAGAAGGCTTGGTGATGCGAACCCTCGAACGAGGGCCAAACTCCACCAACTCCTGCGCTTCCGGAACAAGAGACTCAGACATCAGCCTTCACCTCCAAGGGTTTTGTAGTTGAAAGAGTGCGCATGATGACGCGCCTCAAATTAGAAACGAAAACGTCACCCCAATCCTCCTCATGCTCCTCCAGCACTGCCAGAACTGCCCGACGCCAGTCCGTCGGGTCAATGTCCGCCAGGACCTTCTCCAACTTTTCAGGGATCATCTCCTCCAGGTACTTCTTCGCGTCCTTGCCGCGCTTCTGGTCGATGAGACTCACGTACTCGCGGTGCACAACCTCAAAGAACACCTCAATCCAGCGCTCCGCGGCCTTTCCAGTCCTGAGCGGCTTGACCTCAGGGACCTTCTCCTTCACGGCCTCGCCGACCACCAGGCCCTTCGCTGCCTTGAGAGTGTCCTCGCGGTAGAGGACGTAGTCAATGAGAAGAACCGGGCCGTCGCTCTTCTCAGGGCGCACGAGAACCCAACCCTTGAACTCGGGCGCGGTTCTCTTCGGGTAGAACCTCGTGGCATAGGTGTTCTTCTTGGTCGTCTTGACTTCAAAGGCAAGCTGCATCAGGCGCTTCATCTTCTTATCGTCCCTGATGTCCAGGACCTCGGCACAGAGGTCAGCCCACGAGATTCCTTCCCTCGCGTGCTCGGCCAGCTGACGGAGGAGCTTGCCCTCGTTGTAGGTGCGGGCCGGCTTCTCGCCCTTGAGCTCATAGTACTTCTGCTTCCAGGCTTCGGCTTCTTTCTCAGCCCTCTCGCGGGCCTGGCGCTCTTTTTCAAGGGCATTGAGAAGAGCCTGCTTTTCTTTCCTCTCCTGTTTCAAAGTCATTTCAAGTTCTTTGATACGCAGAATATACTTTGCCACCTCAGCATTAGAAGCTGCTTGAACCAAAGAAACGATGACATCTGTACGAGAGATACCGGGCCGAGTCATTTCATCGATCTGCTGGAGTACTGAATAAGGTAATCTCATTGAGACGTGAATCGTGGGTTCGTCCCATTTTCGGGGTCTGCCTGTTCCTGTTCTCGGCCCGGTATACCTCATGAAGATCACTCTCTCGTAGCCTTATACTTCTCCCACATGTCCAGAACAAGCTCTGGCCAGGAAATGCCACGACGTCGCTTTTCTTCCTCCATCTCTTTGTAGACTTCATAGGGAACCCACGCCTCGAACCTCTTTACAGGACCTTCATACTTACGAGGACGTCCGCTCATCGATACCACCTCAATGGTATGAATAAATCTTACGTAAGAAATATTCATACTAAACTATAAAACCCTTTCGGCATTATTTTTGGTTGAACGTTCAGTCCAACATGAAAATTTCATACCAAGTATGAAAATTGTTCAGGAGCTGAATTTTTGTGCTACAAAATTGGCGCACGTTACTTAACTGCAGAGAAAAGGGAATGAATTTTGTAGCACATCAAACGAATATCAAAATTCAAGTGATTTCGGATGAGAACGAGAACAAATCTCTGATATTCTTTCTTCTTTTTTGAAGATATAGATATGTATATAACTAACTCTCTAAGATAGAATATGAATAATAAGCGTTGGCTTTTTCGAGCAAGATTATTTCTTCGTCTGGTCTGAGAATCCGGAATGATTTGGAGCTAAGCTTTGAAAGCAATTGCTTGCCTTTAGGACTGATTAAATCCTCAAACTTGTGGAATCCTACTAGCAATATCTCAAGGATAGAGCTTTCAGTTATTTTTAGCTCGGATCTGACTTCTTCAGGAATAGTTATCAGTCCACGAGAGCTCAATTTTGCCACTACATATGCAGTTCCCAATATCTTGATTTGAGTGCTCGAAATTTCAATTTTCCGGACGATTATCTCAACAACATCGTCCTTAGTTAGCCCCAAAACTTCCCTATCTCTTTTAGGCAGGACTATTTGACCCTTCACATTTATGGAGGTATGAAACTTCGCCAGCGGTTCTTTAGTTTCTTTCATGGATTCACCTCTTTGGTTGTGTCTTCTGGAGTTTGGATTACATAGTATATACTATATCCCCATTTGGGGCTACTGCTCATAAGGTTTACCGTTAAGCAACCGTTTGCCTGGCTACTTATCAGCTGTTGGGGGTTCTTCTGGCGTTTAAGTCGCGTGAGGAGAGTAAAATCTCAACACTAAGTTTGAGCGTAAAGATTACGTACGGAAATTATTTAAGGACTAGTAATGTTTATATAGTGAGGGATGAGATGTGGATAAGATACAGGAGTTCTTCGTAAAATTAGCAATTAGAAATGTGCCTAAAAAGTCTTTGAAGTTGTATCTTGAAAGTATTGGGGTAAATCCTGATTATGAACTCCTAGATGATCCAGAGTACGTTATAACCTTCCTTACACCTAATCAGACAAAATGGATTGCAGATAACTTTCTATTAAGTCAGCCAAAGAGGCCAATCTATATGTTCGAACTTCCCGACGCTCCCTTTGATGAGTTGGGCGAACTTCCAGAGGAGATTATCGAAAAAACTGGTGCAGTGAGGAGATTCAAGAAATATCCAAAAGAGCCCGAACTTCAGATGATATACTTGAATGACACATATCAAGAACTTGTGTTGAGGTTTGTTTTCAGATCTCCCAAGATAGAGACATTAATTAGTGAGGAGACAGGAGAGTTAATAAGATATTCTCGGCCGATTAGGGCATTTGTTGTGTTTAGAGCTAACAGTCAATTAGTAGATGTTAGAGGCAGTAGAATGAACTCCACTCTAGCAAAAAAAGTTTTGTTTAAGGCTATGCATGTATTATCTTTGAATGGAACTCCTAAACGGGTGTATATGAACAATATCAAATTTATAAAATCTCTGGTAAACTTTGCACGTAGTGTCGATTATATTACCATAGAATTCCCCGGGGAACCACCAGATGACACAGGGAAAGATGTTCCTGGAAAGATCTCATATTCCGGGAGGTATGGCAATAGTGGTAAAGGGAGAGATCTCAGAGAGTATGAGCGTGTCATGGAAACATTGGAGCGTGCATACAAATCTGGAGAAATAACGAGACTTCATGTCAAGTTAGAACTACAGAACAAGACCATATTTGATGATATTGCTTCGTTCGGGATTAATTTCAGAGAAAGTAAACTTTATCCTTTTAGGGCATATAGCGAAAAAGCAATAAATGAAATGTTGAAAGTGCTATATACTGTTTGGAAGGGTGGACCTTATGATGACCTCCCCAAACGGAAACAAAGATGGCTTTATGAGTTTATTAGCTAGTGTTCTTGTTGATTTGGGATTTCCTGTAATCTACACTAATCTTGTATATTGGGGCAAGGTATATAATATCCCCTTAGATGATGTAGACGAGGCATTAAGGACCTTGAAAGATGAGGGTCTCCTAGAGATTAAGTATGTGTTTAGATGCCCTAAATGCGGCTCTTATCTTGGAGAATACAAACATATTCGTGAGGTTCCAGAAATTCTTGTTTGTCCCAACTCACACGAAATTAACAAAAAAGAGTTAGTTAGTATTATCCGAGACTCTGATGAGGCAGACAGAATAGTTACAATATTGTGGTATCCCACTGATAAGGGAAAGCGCTTTTTTCGGGCATTTCAAAAAAGAAAAGAGAAAATACTCCAAAGAAGAATTGTGGGAACAATATCAAAAAGCTCTTTCTGCTAAGGATAATAGGGAGCGAGGAAACCTATTCGAAGAATTCCTTAGAAACTTCTTTAGGACAATTGATGGATTTTATGTCTTGCCAGCCCCTGTGAAAACCTCAGAAACAGATATCGATATTGTCATTGCAAACAACAGTACACACCCATTTTTCAGCAAGATGGGACCTCTTATTACAGTTCAGGCAAAGAATTACAAGAAGTCAATTGGCTGGAAGGTAGTGATGGAAGCCGCAGAGCAGGCAGCAGCTTATGGTCCATCTGTAAAACTTGTAATTGTAGCTACCACCTCAAAATTTTCAAAACGTGGAAAAAGCTCAACAAGAGATATCCAAACGAGATATGGCATTACAATTGTAGTACTCGATAAGACTGATTGGAAAGAGTTCTTTAATTCAGAGGTAACTCCAGAGGAATTTCTATACGAAAAAATATTGCATACACCTTCTAAATTATGGTAAATTGGCGATGAGATATAATAACCTACGAAGATAGCAACTTTTGTTCTTCATCTTCATCAATAATGAAATATTTTCCACTTTTCACAGCTTGGAAAAGCTGGTATGCTTTATCCCCCACCTTGTTCTTGAGTTTGATGAAGTCAATAAGGAGAACCTCCACTTGGTCCCCTTCTTTTATGTCTAATTCAGCTCTTAGACCATTAGGGATTGTTAACCGACCATGGACAGTTAGTTGAGCCCAAAACTGACCTCTACCGATGATTCTACCCCCAATAACTTTTCTAATGACTAGGTTGACAATGTCATGTTTGTCCAATCCAAAATGCTCTCGCTCATTTGAAGGAATAGCTATCCTACTATTTTTGTACACTTGTGCATGAAACTTCGCTAATGGCTCTTGACAGTCGATCATTGGCTCACCTCTGCTGTGCTGATTTTACGAATTATTCTTATGGTGCGAATGCTTAAAAGGTTTGAGAAATTGGTACGTTCATAATTCAGCCAAAAGATTGAGGAAACAAAAAAACTAAGTTAGAGGAATCAGCTTAGGAAGCCTTCACTTTCGAAGGAATAGCCCATCAGAGCTGAACTGGCAGCTGCGGGACCTAGGGGCCATGTTAGTGCGAGTAATGGAACTATAATGCCCGCTCTTTTTGCCCAAATTATGAAAATAATAATTCCTGGAATGAGAAATAGCACAAAGCCTATGGACATTATGATAGTGTTGATGGTATACCAGAGAAAGCTGGACCAATCTCCGTCGTAGTATATCATGATGCCTATTGGAACGGCCAAGATTATTAGGAGGTAAAATCCATAGAGTATGAGTCCTGCTGGAATTTCTTGTGTTGTCAAAAGATATCCGAAGATAGGACCTGATAGAATAACATTGTGGAGTAGCGTTGGATCAATCATTCTTCATCACCTCCAAGGAGTTTCCACCAGTCTATCTTGTCTCTGCTCAGTTGGCGGCTCAGCCAATTTAGGCCGTTGAGTGGATTGTCCCCGCGGAAGTCGAGGGCCGTGGCGGATAGGGTTCTCATCTTTAGCTGGTAGTTTGCGGGTATTGTGATGTCCGCGAGACCTTTGCCAACTATGAACTGAACGCCGGAGCAGGAGGGTGGTGCGGGTATATCCATGATGGCACGTCCATATAGTGTCATGGTGTTGTCAACGTCGGTTTTCTTTCTCCATATGTTGCCCTCATAGACCACTTCCTCTTTTGTGAAGACGAAGAAGTAGGTTGTTCTTTTTATGACTTTGACTTTCATAACTGTGCCCTGCCAAGGCCCCCCGTATTTCCAGTCTTCGCATTTGCGGGATGGGACTATGTAATAATCTACGGCCTTAATGCCAAGCTTTGCAAGAAGGGAGTTGTCCCACGCTATGTAAACGTAAAACCTGGTTCTGTCCCTCAGAATTCTGTTTTTGAATGTTATTGTGTCACCTTGTATGGAGAATGTCCCTGGTATTTTTGGGAGCAGGCTTGCGTTGTTGGTGAAAATTATCATGCTATATCCGTCTTTGGTTTTGACTAGAGTTAACCAGCTTTCGGGGATTCCGTCGTTGTTCAGGTCGAGTCTGGTGCTCCATATACCATCATGGTTTGTGTCTTGTATTGCTCTAGTGTCAGTGATGTTGTTGATTGAGATAATCCCGCCGAGGTCGCTTAGTGCGTCAATGCGGATATTCAGGTGTCCGAGGTTTAGGGTTTGGCCATCGTCAACATTGGCTATTTCTAGAAAGTAGGGTCCCCCTAAGATGTAAACCCTCTTCTCAAGTTCTGCATGGTCTACGACTTCACTGGAGTTGTTCAACGCGACGGCGGTTATCTTGAGAGTGTAGATACCAGGTTCAACATCTTCGATGGTTATGTTGGCATGATAAAGGCCGGGCGTGGAGTTGTCGGCGATATACGTCCAAATGTCGGGAATACTGTCTCCAGTCATGTCAAGAGTATTGCCCACTTCATCTATGAAGCGCGCGGTAACGTTAATTAAAGTCGCTCCTGGAATGTTGGAGAGGCTGAATGGCTCTCCGTTGGAACTCACAATGTGAATAGAGCTTGTCCAAGTTTGGTTAGAGACAAGTAGTAGGGTTCCATCATCTGTTATGTGGGTTTGGTCGTCTATTGTTATAGTGGCTCCTGAGGTTGCTTGAGTGGCTATCAAAATAATCAAAAGGAACAAAGTTGGAATGGCTCGGGCCGGCTTTGCCATTCTTAAACCCTCCAGGATTATCATGAAAAAGTTTTTCTGACTTAGTAGAAAACAGGAGACCTTAAAGACACTGTCCCAAATGGAGGCAGGAGAAGGGAAAAATAAAGAAAATTCATCCAGTAATGACCTTCACAATCTGTCCGTCCTTGTCCACTATGACGGCTATGGTCTGGAGCTTGAATGGATTTGTTGGGTCGAGGTTCACGTCGAAGGCCTCAAGCGGGTTCTGGCCGAAGAGGAGTAGCATTCTGGTCTGGAGCTGGAGGAAGTAGCTCATGGTCGGCTCTGGATTCTTGCCGAGGAGAGGCTTCATGAATTCACCCTGAAGGAGGTCGCAGGCGGCGTAGGTGCCCCACCTGTCGGTTCCCGCTACAACAACGTCGGCCACTTTGATTTTTCCTTCCGAGAGCCTTATCTGGAGCTCGGTGGAGTTCTCGGCGGTGGGGATTATGAGGATGAGGCCGTATCCTTTGCCCCACTTGTCTCCGTCTTTATCCACGATGTACCACTGGTTCCCTTCTTTGACGAACTTGACGGGTAGCCTGTCAGCGTTCTTCTCAAGGATGGCTTTGGTGTATTCGTTGGCTACTGGCCCGCCGACGGTGTAAACAACGGGCGCTATTGTGTCGGGGTTTTTGACCTCAGTGTCGAGCATGGCGTCGGCGTTGAGGTTCTGGACCGGCACGGTAACGGCCTTGGCGATTAGCCCTCCGAGGTGGCCGAGCCCTGGAACGGCAAACTCAGCGCCTTTCTCTTTGATGATGTCTATCCACTTCTGGACTGCTATCCCGACTTTTGCTCCAGCGGCCACATCAGCCCCTGCTGCGTGCTCACCGACGACGATCATGGCCGTGGGCGTGCTTATGTTGAGGGGTAGGATTTTGGGAGAGGAGTTTGTCTGGTTCTGCTCTTCTTCTGTGGCGTTTTGGTAAGCCTGATAGGGGTAAAGCTCAACCTCGGCAGTTGTGATGGTGTAGTGGTGCAGGACCAGATCGGCCTTTGAGCCGGCCAGGGTTGTTATTATGTTCTTGAGCTCGAGAACCGTCTTTTCCTGCGATATTGTGTCGGTCGGGGTTACGTCTACTTTCTCACCGATATGAAGGGTGTATGTGTCCCCTTCGGAGTCTGATACAGTAACTTTGTTGCTTATGGGATCAATGAGCTGAACTGTGAAGCCGTTCCAGCTCTCAAAAAGGCCGAGCTGTTTTTCCTGTGTGGAGTCTGCGAGATTGTAATCTGTGAGTATCCATATAAACCGGCCCTCTGCATCCACGTCTCCTTTTGGAGTTACAACCACACTGTGGTTAACTCCCGTGCCGTCTAAAAAGACTATGTGGAACTCTGCACTCCATCCGTCGGAAGGAGAGTATGAGAAGATCCCGTCCCAATGGATTTCCGCATCTCCTACTCTGAAGTCCTGTGGTTGTCCCGTTGTAATATGAAAGGTTGCGACGGGCTGGTTTTCCTCTGCACTCGTCAACCCCACCGGCACGAGCGAGCCGGCGAGGAGAAGGATGAGGAAGGCGACGAGCCTCTTCATGATAAACCCTCCTTTATGGTTTTACGTTCCCTCCCAAAAAGTTTCCGTTTTTTGGGTTTCTCGGTGGTAATTTTGAAGCTTCTTATCTTGATTTTCTGGTCTTTGGCCAGTTGGCGGATGAGATACTCCACGCGGTCGGCATCGCCCTCGACGTTGAGGGTTATCCAGTAGCGGCCGGGGCCGTGGACTTTGTCTGCAACGATCTCATAGATCAGCCAGGCCCCGAGGGACAGGGAGATGTAGAGGAACCACTCAAACATTTCCTCCTGCCTCCTCCTTTATCTTTTCCTTCAGCTCGAGGAGCTTTTTCTTCAGGTACTCGACGCGGTTCTCCTTGAGGAGGAACTTCTTCCTTGCGAGCTCCGCAGCCTGGTCGATGTCGAGGTCGAGAATGTCGCCCTTTGTGATTTCCTGGCTTCCAGTCAGTTGTGGGATTATCGTGCGGAGAATCACGAGGAGGTTCGGGTCGTCCACGATGGTCTCGATCTTTGCTTTGAGAAGGTCCTTCTTGAGGTACTCGCTCAGGAGCTCTTCCTTCAGCTTCTTCGCCTTCTCGTCGATCATCACTGCGGCGTATTTCTTCGTTCTCTTGTAGCGCCGGTAATAGACGACGAGGCCCGCAAGAACAACTGGAAACATGTATGGCGTCCAGAGGATGTACTGCTCTTCGCTCTTCTCTCTGAACGTCTGCCAGCTCCACTGCTGCGCCTGCAGTTCCTGAATTTGCTCTTCGAGCTCTGCGATTTTTTGGTTCTTCTCCTGAAGGGCCTCTTCGAGGATTTTTATCTGCTTCTTCAGCTGCTTGTTCTCTGTCATCGTCATGTTCAGCTGTTGCTGCAGATATTTTAACTGCTTTGCGAGCTCGTCGCGCTCTGCTTTGAGCTTTTTCAGCTGTTGGGTGAGGTTGGCTATTATTTGCTGGCACTCCTCGGTGCTGTTGCATGTGACGTTCTGCGGAATAACCACAGGGGTGAGATTGGCAGGGGTAAGGTTCGCCGGGGCCGTGACGTTTGAAGTAGAGTTGGAAAGAGTGGAGTTTGTGACGTTGGCTGTCGTCAGGTTCTCTGCCTCGGTCTCGTTCCTGACAAGCTCACTCTGGAGAAGGACGCGGTATTTGTCGGGCCCGCTGATGATGAGCTTCACGGTCTTGTTCTCGAGGTTCTTTCGCGTGCTCACGATGCTGATGTTCGTGTCGTCGAGCTGGACGGTGTTCCAGTCGATGTTCTCAACGAGGAGCCTGCCTGTCTGGACGTCATAGATGAAGAGATACGTCTGGTTGTTGCTCTTTTTTATGTCCACCGTGAGGTTGTAGAGTATGGTATGATTCTCATACACGAGGATGGGTTCGCCGAGGGGAACCTGATGTTCCCATGTAAATGCAAGTGCATAGGTGTGGAGTACCATACTCATATATACTATAATGAACAAGACGCTAATAATTCGCCTCCTCATTCTCCCACCTCTCATATTCTTTCACGAAGTGAATCGGGAGAAACTCTCCGGAGCGGGCCTTCCGGCTCATGGGTGGTCGGATAAGAATCTTTTTGACCATGTAGCCGTCATCAAAGTAAGCAAGCTTTTTATCGAGGCGTCTTAGTTCTGTGTGGTCAATCTTCAGCTTGTCTGCGACCTCGCGGTTCCTCATGCGCTTGATGAAGCGCTCCTGGCACTGTGCGACTACCACGTCGTCGAGGTCGTCATACTCCTGGCTGTCGAAGGTCCACACGACACCTTTTCCTCTCGAAATCCTTGTGTATACCTGGAGTTCCTGCTTCATACGCTCCTGGTATCTGGCGAGGGTGTCAATCATGTCCTTCCTCTTCTTTGGCGCGAGCAGGTTTGCATCTGCGACAAAGAAGCTCAGCACATCTTCCTTCCGTTTGATGTATTCCCACCTTGCATAAACGAGGTTCAGGATGGCCATCGCCCAAATGTAGCGGTCGAGAGGGTCATTGATGAAGGAGAATGTGAAGACGCTTATCTCGTCCTTTTTCTTGAGAATTTCGTCTATCTTGTGCTTCCCATCGCTGTGGAGGGTTCTGGCGAGGTACTCAAGCTTCAGCAGGGTGAAGCTGCTGAAGTTGGCCTCTTTCCCGACCTCTTCAAACACCGCAAGGAACTCCTCAATGGAGCGGTTCTTTCTCTTGGGCTGGATTTCCTCGGTGTAGGTCTTGTACGCCTTTCGGACGATGAGCCTTTCAATGGATCCACCCGGGAAAATCGCCGGGATGAGGTCCACAACGTCGGGCTCGGTGATCTTGAGCGACTTGTAGAACTTCGAGCGGATCCCCTCATCGTTCTTCATGAAAGCCCTGTACTTCCGCGTCGCTGGAGAGTACACGATGGCCTTGAAGGGCCTCGGCCCGAGGTTGAAGTATCTGTTGAGCGTTTCGAGCATGACTTCGTCATCGTTTGGTAGATTCATGAAGGCCCTCTCGTTCTTCGCCTCCAGTGCCGGTTCAATCTCGACGATTTTCCGCCCGCGAAGGAAGTCAACCTCTTGGAGTGTCTGTGCGAGTGTTGTTTTTCCCGCGTTGGTCTGGCCGGATATGAAGCGGTGTGTCATATCTGCCGAGACATAGACGAAGTTTTTTCCGCGGGTAATTCCCACGGCGTGGGTTCTCGGCTGGTCGATTTTGATTTCCTGCGGCTGGATGACGAAGCGGTCGAGATAAGCAGCCATCATATCGCTCCCCTCGCTTTCAGCTCAGCCACGCTCTGCCAGAGAAGCCGAAACACCTCGTCCATCACGCCGTCACGGAGCTTGTAGCGGCCTTTCTCGTCCTTCTCCACAACGTTCAGCTTGAGGAGCTCCTGGAGGGCCTCATGTACTGCCTGCGTTGAAATGCCGAAGCGCTCGGCGAGCTCAGAGGGACCGACCGGCTCGGTCTCTCCGTAGAGGGCCGCGATAATCTTCGTCCTTAGTGTTGCCCTCGAACTCAGCATCCTCTCGAGCTTCCTCAGTGCCATCTCGGCGCTCTCTCCGACAAGAATCGCCTTCACAAGGAGTTCGTTTGCCTGCCTATACTGTCCTATCACCGAAAGCGCAATTTCGAGCTTTTTTTCCTTATAGATACCGGGAACCTTTTCCATCTCCTCCTCGAGCTGTGTTGCCTTCTCCATGAGCGAGAGTGCCAGGTCAAGGTACTTGGCTTCGCCATCCTCGGCTGCTTCGGCCTTCAAACGCGAGATATATTCAAACCTACTCAATGCTAACCCGTTCACCACCTTTTCACCTCCTTAAACTCCAATGCTCGATTCCCGTGATGTGTGGCCTTCAAGCCATCAAGTCAGCCTTTGACTTGACCACCTCTCGGCAGTTTTCGGCCCACACGGACCGGCTCCACGGGGGCGAACCGCTTTCGGAACCCCTACTTGCGGCTCAGCCCCCCTTGTGGGCGAGATTGAAAAACGAAAGAATCACCAGGCCTCGCGGTCTTTCTTCAAAGCCTCGAGGATTGCAGAAATCTCCTCCTTCTTGACCTTTCCAATCTCGCTGAAGAAGCCCTTGCCCATGATGTCGAGGATCTGCTTTGCCTTCTCGAAGCCTCTGTTAGAAAGCTCCTCGAAGAACTCCTGAGGGATCTGGCTAATGGTCTTGGCCAGTTCGTAGCCCCTGGCGGCGTATTCCTGGAGAATGCGGTTTTCTGCTTGAAGATACGAGATTTCCTTCTGTGCCCGCATGTACTTCTCCTCGCCAAGGTCAATCGGCTCCCACACATAGACTGGAATGGCCCCGCCTGTGGTTGGGTCGGTCTCGTAGTAGGTCGGCTGGCTCGGCTTCCTGGCGCTGATGACTCTCGTGTTGCCGTAGCCATGTATCGAGTCGTACGGAATGAAGTATATCTCGCCGTTCCACTGCGGGCTCAGTAGCCCCTTGTTTGGATAGACCCTCCAGCCTAATTCCGTCTCAACGATGTGTGGCTTGATGCGACGGCTCTTGACCTCCCTATTCAGCCCTGGAAGTTTGAGCCCGATGAGCGGCTTCTCCTTGACCCAAAGCTCTGTCTCTGGTGAGGTTAGGGGGACGAGTCTCTTTGAGCGAGCCTTCGCGCTTTCGACCCATGTCATCCTCATGAACTCAACGAAGATTATCGACCCGATGAGCCAGTAAAAGCTGTAACGGGGTTTTGCTAAGGCTGAGTTGATGTCAAGGAGCACTTGGTAAAATCCTGGCGCGGCGTAGGCGAGCAGGCTGAATCCAATTAGGCTGCCAATGAATGTCAGGGCCAGTCGCCAGAACCTCTGTCGGTCCTCGTTCTTGTTCTCAACCTCCTTTGCGAGCTCGGCGCGGATGTCCTCGCGAACTTCTTCAGGAGCGGGCTCCATGACCCTCACCCCCTTCAAGCTGCTTCAGCTCTCTGTTGACGCGGGCAAGCTCTTTCTGGAGGTTTGTGATGACTTGATGCAGGATCTCGCGCTTTCGCTTGAGGTATACCTTTTTGCTGATCATCAGCCTCACGCTCCTTTATCTCGACAAATTGACGTAAATCCGCCCGCCCGAGTTGTCTCTATTCGCGTAGGGCCTGCTCACGCTCACGGTGTATTTCCTCTTTTCGAGGGTTTTCTTGATGCCATTGACTATCCTATCGACTTCTTTCTTCTCCTTTTCATCACTCCAGGAAATTCTCAAGGAAATGGACATTTCTCATCCCTCCATCAGGCCAACGAGGAAAATGACGGCCGTGGGCACGATGTAGAAGCCCCATAACAAAGTGAAAATTGGGCTGAGGAGAAGGGTTAGTAGCAGGGAGGCAAGGATGGTGATCGCTGTCCAGGGCCACAAATCCATCCCAAACAGAAACTTCCCTGCAAGGGCCGCGAGGATAATGTCTACCGTGGACACTAATGGCCAGAGAAACCAGACTAGGGCGGCGGTGGGACTGTTTGTAGTATTTGGAGGGATGCTGAATAGGAATAGTGCAAGGTACACGGCCGCAAGCACCGCGCCCTCTTTGAGCCCCATCACGAGTTCCTCCTGCTTGGCCGGTTTGCGGCAAAGTCCTCGTATATGCCCCACGCTAGGAACATCCCTGCCATCACTCCCGCGATGAATGCAATGCCAGGGCTAATGTTTAGGAATTGGAGTCCAAACATCGATATCACCCCCTTTTCACCAGGTAGAGGCTCCCAATCAGGTGCCGGAACGTCACATTCTCAGCTGTGATGTTCCCGAGGCCTTCAAACTCGCTGAAATCGAGCGTTTGGGTTGTCCCATTGAGGTAGAAAACCCTCACCGAGCCGTTCTGGAGGATTGTGACATTCTCTATCGCGTTCTTTGTGCTCATATCATTTGCCGAGGGCAGGTTGTAGGCTATGTAGGCCTTGCCGGCCTTCCTCCAGCCGTGGCCGGGCCTCCAGCTGAAGTCCCAAACAAAGAAAGCGCCTATCCAGCCGTCCCCTACCGGTGCCTTCTTCCACCAGATGTCGTTGTATTTGTCGTTCTCGACCGGGAACGCAAAGATGCCGAAGTAGACCTTCCACACCCTGACTTTTACGTTCACGTCCGTTGGGATGAGATAACTCCAGTAGATCTGGCTGCTGTTGAGCTGGACGTAGTAGTCAGGGTTCCAGAAGTGCTCGCCCTCGATCCAGAAGCCCTCGCCAACCTTTAG
>JALVUT010000266.1 GCA_027035445.1 Thermococcus sp. | reverse complement strand
CCCCGCATGCTCAAAAAGGAAATACTGGAGAAGGAAGGAAAGGATACCTCACTGCAACTCTACGATCTTGTCGTTGCTGCTGAGACCGTAGGCGGTCGGGGTAACGACCTTGGCGTAGCCTGGAGCGCCTGTCTCTGGAACGACCTTGATGGTTATGGGGGTTCTTGGTGGAATTCCTCCAAAGACTGCGTTCAGGTTGACGGTCAGCAGCGCTATGTCCCCCGAGGTGAGGGTCGGAATGCTACCGCTGAGGGAGCTGTCAGCGTCCTGGACAATGAGTATTCCAAAGTGACTGCCGTCGACTTTGGTGGTGTTCCACGAGGCTAGAGCTGAATCAAACATACTGCCGGTCAGATTGGCTATGGCATTGCCGTAGGCAAGGACGACCTGCTTGTTCCCATCGTCAAGGTAAACCTTCGTCTGGGTCAGGTCAATCGGACTGCTGCCGGCCTGGAGGGAGACCTGTATTGTCATCTGAGTCATGTTGTTCGCGGTCGGGGCATAGCCTGTAACCGCGTCGATCTTTATGCCAGTCGAGACCTCCTGTGTTGTCTGTCTGCCGGTGGCCATTGCCCTCTGTTGCAGGTAGCCGCTGGTGTTGATGAGAACCGCTGCAGCCACCGCGGCCACCAGCACCATGGCTATAAACACTATCAAGGTGCCGATACCAATGGCACCCCTCTTTTTCCTCAGCAACTTCATCTCCTTGGCACCCCCTTAGAGGTTTTGCAATATTATCTGGTGAGGTTCACATATAAATCAATTTTTTGTTAGTATTTATGCAGAAATCTATGTACCTACACGTGTAGGTAGGTACTATTAACAATAGTCACTGTAGATTATGCAACAGGGGACTGGGTGTCAAAATCCCATGCGCTTAGAGCGGCCGCAGAACGAGTATTGAGCGGCTAGGGGATTCTACCTTCACATCAACGCCTGCCTCGTCCAAGCCGGTCATGAGGTTTATCCTGCTTGGAAACCCTACAAACTCCTTGGTCAAACTCTCAAAGAATTCCCAAGCCGGCATGAGGGGAGTGATCTCACTGAAAGGTTCAAGGATCACGAGCCTGCCCCCATCATCCAGGGTCTTCAGGGCCTTGGCCACCAGCTTTCCGGGGTTCTCGATGTACTCCAGAAGAAAGCTTATGATGACGACATCATAACGCTTTTTGGGCAGGACGCGGCGTACATCTATCTCCTTTAGTTCAACCCAGTCCATGCCTATTTCGCGGATTCTGGCTCTGGCTATACTGAGGAGTCCGGATGAGAAGTCGATACCAACGTACCTCCCGTTGGGCCCGACCCTCCGCCCGATTTCCAGGGGAGAGACAGAACCGCAGCCAAGGTCAAGGACACGCATACCGTCTTTGAGCCCGGCAACGGATGCGATTATCGCACGGTACATACGGTTCATCTCCAGTGAAAGGCGCATGTCCCAGAAGTCGGAATCCTTGTCAAAATCCATCAGTATCTTCGGGTGTTCCGGGGAGATAAAGGCGTAGTCCACCATCCGGTACATCTCCTCATGAACCGGGATCCAGTCGTAGGCCAGTCTCCCGATGTCCCTCGGCTTCACCCGTATATGATAGTTAAAGGTTGCTACCCTGATGGTACGCCCATTTCTCCTGATCAGCCCCAGTTTGATGTAGGTTTCAACAAGCCGTCTTAAAAGAACCTTGTTGGAGAGGGATGAGTCTTCTATGAAGGCTTCATACGAGGTTGCGGTGCTCAGCGCCTGAAATATCCCGTATTTCAGCCCGATCTGGAACAGATGAAAAAGGGA
>JALVUT010000265.1 GCA_027035445.1 Thermococcus sp. | reverse complement strand
TGAAGGGTTAACGGTGAACTTAATAAATCTTAGCGGAAAAGTTTAAAAGGCCCCCCAAGTCCCTAACGCCCAAAGCGGCGCTGTCTTCTCTGGTACTCTCTGATTATCCTTAAGAAATCTATTTTCCTGAACTCCGGGAAGTAGACGTCCACAAAGAAAAGCTCACTGTAAGCGATCTGGTATAGAAGGAAATTGCTTATCCGGATCTCGCCGCCGGTTCGTATGACTATATCAGGGTCAGGCATGCCTGGATAATAGAGGTACTTCTTGATAAGCTCCTCGTTCACGTCCTCGGGCTTTAACCTGTCGTTTAGAGCGTCTTGGACAATGTCCCTAACGGCGTCCGTTATCTCACTCCTGCCCCCGTAAGCCAGCGCTATGTTAAGGGTGTAGCTGGAGTACTTTCTGGTGGCTCTCTCAGCTTCCTCCGCGGCTTTTCTAACTCTATCAGGCAGGAGCTCCTTCCTTCCAAGTACGTTCACCCTTACCCTGTACCGGTGGATTCTCTCGTCCTCCACAAGCTCCTTGAACTTACGTTCAAAAAGGTTCATTAAAGCGTCCACCTCATCTTGGGAGCGGTTGAAGTTCTCTGTTGAAAAAGCATACACGGTGAGGGTTCCTATCCCAAGCTCCCGGCACCACTCCATAATCTCCTCAAGCTTGTTAGATCCGAGCAGATGACCGTACCACGGGGGCTTTTCAAGTTTCCTGGCCCATCGCCTGTTGCCGTCCATGATTATTGCGACGTGCTGCGGGAGGTTGCCGGACTTCACCTTGCCCAGGAGGTAGTCTTCATAAACATCGTAAATAGGCTTAAACAGGATGTGGGGAATTTTGGAAACAATACGGTAAAACATCCTCCATCACTCAGAGACTTCTTCTCGCCGCAAGATGCTTTTCGGCGAGCCCCATGTAGACCTCGGCGTTCTTCTTCGTCCACTCAATCTCTTTCTCGCTAAGCTGGCGGACAACCTTGCCCGGAACACCGACGACGAGGCTGTAGTCGGGTATCTCCTTACCGGGTGGGACGAGGGCACCCGCTCCAATTATGACATGCCTGCCTACCTTCGCCCCATCAAGGAGTATGGCGCCCATTCCTATTATAGTGTAGTCGTCGATCTGGGCGCCGTGAACGACCGCGTTGTGGCCGATGGTAACGTACTTACCGACGATGGTGGGCTGACCGTGGGAGGTGTGTATGCTCACGTTGTCCTGAACGTTGGAGCAGGAGCCAATGTGAATCCGCTCTATGTCGCCGCGGAGAACCGCCGATGGCCAGACACTCGTCCTCTCCTCGAGAACGACGTCGCCTATTATTGAAGCCAGTTCATCAACGTAAGCAGTCTCATGAACCCTAGGCTTCTTATCGCCAAGTGCGTACATTGCCATATGCATCACCGGGGGTAACTTTCCGACAGAACTTATAAACCTAACCGGACTAGGTAGTGTGAGGGGAGTGGGATGAGGTACAGAAGGGGGGCAAGTGTGGAGCGTGAACTGATCAAGATGCTGGAGGGAGAGGGATTCGCCGTGATCAGATCCGCAGGCAGCAAGAAAGTGGATATAGTCGCCGGAAAAAGAGGAGAGTACCTCTGTATAGAGGTTAAAAGCACCCATGACAACCGTGTTTACTTCTCAAGGGAGGACTATGAAAAGTTAACCTCCTTTGCAGATCTGTTTGGCGGACGGGCTGTTATAGCGGTCAAATTCATAGGAAGGGGATGGAGGTTCTTCTATCCGGAGGACCTGCCCGATGGTGGCAAAAACTATAAGCTTGGAGTCAAAGATAGAAAGTACAGGAGGTTCGAAGAGGTGATAGGCCTCCAGACCTCCCTCGATGGGGTGATAAATCGTGAAGGTTAAGGCTATGATAATAATCCTTCTGCTGATCCCCCTGTTCTTACCTGGCACTGCGGCCCAATCTCCGATTGTGATAAAGGCACTCACTGATAAGGTCTCTGGGGCTCCCGGGGACGTTGTGAAGATCCCGTTCCAGCTCATAAACCTTGGGAGCGCAAACGTTTCCAACATAACGGTGTACGTGACTGGCCCCTCCCAGGGCTTTCTTTACGAGACAAAGATAATCCCCGGGCCGATAAAACCCAACGAGAGTGTAAGTGGGATTATAACCGTTCAGATATCCAGCATAAACCCGGTAAGCCCCGGTGACTACAAGTTAAAGCTGGTTGCCCAGAGCAACATCAGCTACTCAGAAACGGAAGTCACAATTCATGTCGGAACTTACGTGAACTTCGACCTCTCGATAGGCGTTGGAGAGAGATACATATACAGCAACAATATCACGGCTTCCCTGAGGATAACCTCACGGTCAAACGGTGTGATAATCGGACGCATAGGTTACACCCTGTATCTAAACGATACCGTTCTTCAGAGCATTGAAACGGTGATATTCCTTCAACCCGGGGAAAGCTGGTACAAGATACTCAACCTGACGAAGCCGGCCGTTGGACAGTACACTCTGCGCCTCTGGGCGAACTTCGCAGGTCATTACAAAAGCACGATTGCCAAGTTCATCGTATACCAGAGGAAACTGAAGTACAGAGCATACTTTGAGAATGGCGCCATCCATATCATCGTAACTGATAAGAACGGCAGTGGAGTTGGGGGGATAACCGTTAAAGCTACCCTCGCCGGCAGTGGAGAGACCTCAACACTCGTGACAGCCCCGGACGGAACCATTGTATATCCAGTGGAAAAGGCCGGCCTCTACCAGCTGACTTTAAACCTCGATGGAAAAGTGGTCACGGATGTGATCCCCGTCCACCAGCTGGCCCTTGACATCAGTCAGGATGGAAAAGAGCTGTGGATCAGGGTCAGAGGACCCGAGAATCCGGTTCCCAACATAACGATCACGGTATCCGGTCCACTTGGAAAAAGCTACGCGGTAACAAACGCCAGCGGTGAAGCCATTATAAACCTCACGGGCGTCGGTTACGGGACTCTGCTTATCTCGGCGGAGAGTACGCAGTACCTAAGCACCCACACGAGCTTCAACGCCAAGCCCCCGGTCACAACAACGACCCTTCCCACAACCACAACTCCCCAGCCAGCGTCCAACATTACCCTATCCACAACCACCATCCCAAAAACGGGACGGCCCAATATGGCAGGTCTGGCACTTCTGATGTTCCTCTCGGCGGTTATCCTGGCAGGAACTTCATATGTAGCCTTCTTCACACCCACGATCCACGAGGAGGAGCTTGATCACCACTACTTTGTGAAGGTGCACTCCCCACGCCTTAGAGGGCTCGAAAACTTCCGGTACGAAAGGGGAATAAGTGCGGTGGATGCCAAGGCGACCAAAGGTAGGGTTTCCATCAGTGACGGGAAAGTGGTGTGGGAGATTGAACACCTGGAACCTAGTGAAGAGGCCTACCTGCAGATACGCCTCGGATGACCTTTCTTTTTAGTCAGATCCCTCCCTACAACTTTTCAGACTGTTTTCTGATGGAGGTAGTGACCTCCAGCAAACCTTTTAAGGGTGCGGCTGTACATTGAGACAGAAATCTTAAGGAGGCGAAAGGCATGGTCGATATAGAGTTGCTCCGAAAAGTCGTTGAAGCCCCGGGGGTTTCTGGCTACGAGTTCCGTGGGATAAGGAACGTCGTTATCGAGGCGTTAAGGAACCATGTGGATGAGATCTACGTGGACAAGCTTGGCAATGTCATAGCCCACAGAAAGGGGAACGGACCAAAGGTCATGATTGCCTCGCACATGGACAAGATCGGTGTTATGGTGAATCACATTGATAAGGAAGGCTACCTCCACCTTGTCCCCATAGGTGGGGTTGATCCAAGAACCCTGGTTGCGCAGAGAATCCGCTTCTTCACGGAGAAGGGTGAGCGCTTTGGCGTAGTTGGCCACGTTCCCCCCCATATTCAGAAGCCCGAGGACAGAAAGAAGGCCGCCGACTGGGATACGATAGTGGTCGATGTTGGTGCTGATAGCAGGGAAGAGGCTGAGGGGCTTGGCTTTAGCATCGGAACCGTCGGCGAGTTCGCCCCGGCCTTCGTCCAGCTCAACGAGAACCGTATAGCCACCCCCTATCTCGACGATCGTGTCTGCCTCTACACTCTGATAGAAGCCGCAAAGGCCGTTGAAAACCACAAGGCGGACATCTACTTTGTCGCCTCAGTCCAAGAGGAGGTCGGCCTCCGCGGGGCAAGGGTCGCGAGCTATGCCATCAACCCGGAGATAGGCATCGCTATGGATGTAACCTTTGCCAAACAGGTCAGCGACAAGGGTAAAATTGTTCCAAAGCTCGGCGGCGGGCCTGTCATGGACGTTGGTCCCAATATCAACCCTAAGGTTAGGGCCTTCGCCGACAGGGTCGCGGAGAAGTATGGCATAAAACTTCAGGTCGAAGCAAGCCCGAGACCGACCGGGACAGACGCTAACATAATGCAGATCAACCGTGAGGGCGTCGCCACCGCCGTTCTGAGCGTCCCAATACGCTACATGCACAGTCAGGTCGAGACGGCAGACCTCCGGGACATAGATAAGACCATTGAGTTCGCCAGGCACTTCCTCGAGGAGCTCGGTCCGATGGATCTCACTCCATGATCCCACTATTTAAGCCCCATGCTACATTCTCTTCTTTTTCCTCGAAAGGTTTATTTTATTTCGTTCCCAGCTTATGTCCGGTGTAAAACCGTGAGTGAGGGGTACCCCGGGGAGAGCCTCCGACCCGTAAGGGTTACGATGCGGTTTTCTAAGTGGAAGCCAATGAAATCTGGGCTCATGGAAGAGGGGATACATAAAATATCGGGGTTGCCGGCCCAAATTGTTCTCGATGATCCCTCGAAGATGATTCCAAGCGTGATGCCCGTCTCCTGCAGCGAAACCAGAAAATCCCTAGAGAACGTTGCCGGCAGGATGCCCTTCCCCCTCTCCCCAAGTCCACAAGGGGGGTCACGAAGTGATACTGATAATCCCAATAGGAAACATTGACGGGGACATGGTGACGGGAGTTTCAGCGTTTGTCGAGTCGTACTATTCTCGATTAGGCCTGAGCGTTAGGATTTTAAGGCCCCTCCCCGAACGGTACTTTAATGGGGCGTTCAACGGTACCAGGGGGCAGTATCTCGGGAGACTCTTCCTTCCCCCACTGGCCAAAATTAGGGAAAGGGAGGGTGAAACTGCCGCACTGGGAATAACCTCCCTTGATCTTTACGAGGAGGAGCTGAACTTCATCTTTGGCCTTGCCCACCCCGGTTTGAGAACTGCGGTCATCTCAACCTTCCGCCTCAGGCCGGAGCTTTATGGTAATGCTCCTAATGGTCAGATACTGGAAAAAAGGGCTGTAAAAGAGGCCATGCATGAGCTCGGACATGTCTTTGGACTGCCGCACTGCCCGGAGGTGCGGTGTGTGATGCACTTCTCGAACTCAATAGCAGATACCGACGTGAAGAGTCCGTACTATTGTGGAAGCTGTCTTAACCTATTAAAAAGGAATCTGGGGGTGTTTTTGTGATCGAGGTGGAGATAAAAGGATACGCCGACGATGAGGTCTTTAAAAGGGTTCGGAGGAGTTTCCAACCGATAAGAAGGGAACATCAAGAGGACACCTACTACAATCATCCCTGCAGGGATTTCTCAAGCACAGATGAAGCCTTAAGGATAAGAATCCGACGTTTCAACGGCCATTTTGAGGCGTTTCTGACGTACAAGGGTCCAAAAATAGACGGGCACTCAAAGAGCCGAGTGGAGGTTGAGGTTCCAATAAACGACCCGGACAAGCACGCCGAGATACTCCGGAATCTGGGGTTTAATGAAGTCCTGACCGTCGATAAAGTCCGGGAGAAGTACTACGTTGACAAGGGGGTGATAATAGCGCTTGACGAGGTCTCAGGCATCGGAAAGTTCATAGAAATCGAGACGTTCACCGAGAGAAAGGAAGAGGTGCCCAAGATAGTCTCGTTCCTCAGGGAAGTGCTGAGTGATTTAGGGGTTACGAAATTCGAAAGGAGGTCATACCTAGAACTCCTGCTTAAAAAGGCTGGGAACAATGGGAAAACTTGATGAGCTCTTCAAGCCCCTAAAGCGTGAAAAAGAGAGGTCGGAGATTGAGGTACTTGAGGAAATCGAGGGCTATCTGGACTCAGGGGACATCTCCCCCGCCATTGAGGCCATTGGTTACCTGGAGAAGGAAGCAAACATATACCTCGCACTCAGGATGATCCTCAGAGCGATCCGTCGGAGGCTCGGTGAAGACCTCTCCCAAGACGAAGTTGAGGAACTCCACAGCAGGGTTAAGGGGCTGATCCCCATTATAAACGGCGTGTTCAACACCAGGTTTAAGGCTCTCTTAATGGCTGACCTAGCCGTTGTGCTGTACTCACTGGATGACGAACTCAACGCGGATATAGCACTGCGCACCGCAATCAACCTTGCCGGAGGGGAGGCAGACCTGTTAAGGGACATCCTCCAAGAGCTGATACACAACGGGTTGCTGGACAAGGCTGGCTACGCCATGAAAATGGTAAGTGACAGGAGTAAGCTCGATGTCGTCCTCTCTGAGCTGGCCGAGATGTTCTACAGGGCGAACGACGTGGAGAAGGCATCGAAGATCATCGAACACATCTCAAGCCCGTTTCACAGGGCGATGAGCCTGGCAAACATAGCAGAACTTGAAGCTAACAGAGATCGGGAAAAGGCGCTTGAACTTCTAGATACTGCCATGAAACTGGCCGAAGCTATCAAGGACGATGAAACTAGGGTTGAGCTCGGGATAAAGCTGTACTCAATCCAACAGGAGATAGAGGGAAAGGGATTCAGTCTTGAGAGGATTCTAACTCGGAAAGAAGGTCCTCCGGGGTGATGGAGAGTTTTTTAAGCCTTCCGCGTTTTTTGAGCTCATATGACACATCCAAGCTCACAGGGATCTTGATGCCGAGCTTCTTCAAGAACCCGGCTTCCTCCGCCACCTCACTGGGGGTTCCGTTGAGGACTATCCTGCCCCGGTTCATCACGAGGATCCGGTCAGCATGTCTGAGTATGTAATCGCTGTGATGTTCCACCAGAACAACTGTTATCCCATACTCCCGCCTCAAAAGTGAGAGAAGGCCCAAGACCTCCTCCCTACCGAGAGGATCAAGTTGAGACGTGGGCTCATCCAGAACGAGTACTGCCGGCCTCATGGCAAACACCGCCGCTATTGCAAGCCTCTGCTTCTGGCCACCGCTTAAATTGGGCGGAAACTCGTTCTCAAGTCCGCGGAGCCCCGAAGTCTCCAGTGCCCAACGCACCCGTCGCTCTATCTCATTTGGGTCGAGACCCAGATTCTCCAGACCAAACGCAACCTCATCCTCAACGGTCATGTTGAAGAGCTGGCTGTCCGGGTTCTGAAGGATGAGTCCCACCACCGTGGAGAGCCTGGAAACGGGGGTTTCTCGGGTGTCGAACTCGTTTCCATTCAAGTCGCGCACCCTCACGTGCCCCTGGAATTCCCCCTTTATGGAGTTCGGGATGATGCCGTTAAGGGCCAGGCACAGGGTCGATTTACCGCTACCGCTGGGACCGGTGATGCCAAGAAACTCACCCTTCCTGAGATCAAAGCTCACATCTCTAAGGGCGTAGTCGCTGGCCCGCCTGTATCTGAAGCTCAGGTTCTCCACGGAGATCACGTTCATCTCCTCCTCACCACCCTCGGGGCCAAGAAGAAGACGCTGAGGATGAAGACGAGGGTAGAGAAGATCTCAAGCCTTCCCACCCACATGTGCATTATCAGGAGTATCTTCATGTCCAGGGGAAGGGAGGGGGATGTAATCCCAACGCTGAGCCCAACGTTTCCTTGGGCAGAGGCAACTTCAAAGAAAGCATTCACCAGTTTAACATGCAAGCGGAGCATCGTGTACACGGTTCCAATGAGCAGGATTGCAAGGTACGTCATGGTGAACCCCATAACCTCCTGAACGTCTGATTCGGTAAACACATAGTTGCCAACCTTCCTCTTGATAACCGCGCCCTTCGGGAGTATGGCCTGTTCGAGGGTCCACTTGAGGCTCTCGTACATCAACGTGATACGTATGAGCTTTATACCTCCAGCGGTACTCCCGGCGCCACCACCTATGACCATCAGGATACCCAGCATGAACTTTGCAAGCTCAGGGTAGTTCGATAAGTTTGATATCTGAAACCCTGTACATGTAATCGCGGACACCGAATGGAACACCGCAC
>JALVUT010000264.1 GCA_027035445.1 Thermococcus sp. | reverse complement strand
CTTTCAATCCCATTTTGGTCTGATTTTATCTATCTTGAGCGAGATGTTGAGCGAATAGCGGAGTTACTTGCTTTCAATCCCATTTTGGTCTGATTTTATCGCTCAGGTCTGAGAGGTACTTCTGCGTACTGGTTCTCTTCTTTCAATCCCATTTTGGTCTGATTTTATCTTATGCTGTGAGCTGCGGGTGCTGGCAGGTGTGCTTTCCCTTTCAATCCCATTTTGGTCTGATTTTATCGTACAGCCTGACGGCAAACGAAGACTCTCTCGTAGCAGCTTTCAATCCCATTTTGGTCTGATTTTATCCGAACAGCACGACCACAGCCTACTATCCGGTAGACTTCAACTTTCAATCCCATTTTGGTCTGATTTTATCGCTTGCCGTAGAAGATAAGCCGTTGGAACAGGTTATAGCTGCTTTCAATCCCATTTTGGTCTGATTTTATCATCTCAGGAATGAGACAATCGTTGTACACAGAGATCAATTCTTTCAATCCCATTTTGGTCTGATTTTATCGGGGACAGAATGACGTGGGAGGAGTTTAACCGGGCAATCTTTCAATCCCATTTTGGTCTGATTTTATCCAAATTTAAACACCGCTAAATTATCGCAGAAGGAGCATCTTTCAATCCCATTTTGGTCTGATTTTATCTTTTCTAACTCCATTAGGGATGTATAGATTTTAACTATCTTTCAATCCCATTTTGGTCTGATTTTATCCCCAATGTTCCAGTGTACATCTGTCCGAACTGCTTTCAATCCCATTTTGGTCTGATTTTATCTTGAAATAGTACGTTTCGAGAGCTTTTGCTATGTCTTTCTTTCAATCCCATTTTGGTCTGATTTTATCTAAAGTTCCGCCTGACCAGCTTTACGAGCAGGTCGTCCTTTCAATCCCATTTTGGTCTGATTTTATCGAGTGTCCCGCTTTTCAGAGTACGCACACATAGTGAGCCTTTCAATCCCATTTTGGTCTGATTTTATCTTCTGCCAAACCACCCGTTAAGACGTACCGGATTAGAACTTTCAATCCCATTTTGGTCTGATTTTATCGTTTTCATTCCATGACTCATGATAATACTGTCAATCGCCTTTCAATCCCATTTTGGTCTGATTTTATCAGTGATGAAGGTGCTCCCGACCTGCCGCTTCAGAGATACTTTCAATCCCATTTTGGTCTGATTTTATCGAAGTTAGTTAACGCTCTTCTCTCAGTCAACACTGATCTTTCAATCCCATTTTGGTCTGATTTTATCTAGCTATAAATTCTCCGGTCTTATCCCACAAACTTTCGCTTTCAATCCCATTTTGGTCTGATTTTATCTGATTCCCATACCTGCAGGAGCTACCGTAGAAATCGTCTTTCAATCCCATTTTGGTCTGATTTTATCACGCAATAAACATTAACAGATAAAGGAGCTGAAGTAAACTTTCAATCCCATTTTGGTCTGATTTTATCCCTCCCAAAATGTATAACAGTGCAGAATACGTGTGACAGCTTTCAATCCCATTTTGGTCTGATTTTATCCTTTTCACGTAAAGTGCGAGTGTGGAAGAGAGTACATCCTTTCAATCCCATTTTGGTCTGATTTTATCGAGCTGATTTACGTTGAACGTCCAGCATTACGGGAAACTTTCAATCCCATTTTGGTCTGATTTTATCCTTTGCATGTGATAATTTAGCGGTGTTTAAATTTTCACTTTCAATCCCATTTTGGTCTGATTTTATCAGAAAAGCAATTGAGCTGGATTCAGAGAGAAGAGCAGCTTTCAATCCCATTTTGGTCTGATT
>JALVUT010000263.1 GCA_027035445.1 Thermococcus sp. | reverse complement strand
TAGAGCCCCTCCGGGCTTACTAAAAGTAATAACAAAAAATCCCAAAATCTCCCTCACTTTTTTCGCAGCTCTTATATAACAACGTTAACTCAAGGAAATAAAATTTCACAATGAAGATCAATCCAGAGGAACATATTGGACTTGCGCACTCATGTGTCTATAGGTTTCTTTTTCACAGTAAAGGTCATCTGTGGTACCTTAAAGATGACCTTCTAGGTGTTGCCATGCTAGAGCTTGTGGAGGCAGCTCAAGAATACAATGGAGAATGTGAGAATATCCAAAATTACTTATGGTCCAGGATGCTCCAGGCACTTAGGAACTACATGAACCGTTCTGAATACAAGGACAAATCTGGAGTTGTATATCTAGAGGATCTGCAGTTAGATGATGTCCCCCATTGGGATGAGGTTATTCCTGGGTCATCTGATGACCTGCAGCTAATCCTCAAGAGATTGCCAGCAGATCTCCAGGGGTTTGTGGAAGTCCTGTTGAACAGCAGGACATACAAGGAGGCGAGAGAGACATTAGGTATCTCTTGGAAATCATTCTATGAAAAAATAAAGGAGGTCAAAATGAAAATTTATTAGGGAGATTTGGGCAGATTTTGTTATTACTGATAATAGAGGCAACCAAAAAGTAAGGAGGTGAAATATGCCTGATTTCAAAGAAGGAGCACAGATTCTGCTGAAGAATGTTGAGGTGCTGTATCCGTACCTGATTGAGCCTGATACCAAGTATGCCCCGATGTGGTCAGTCACCCTGGTACTGGATGATAAGGCTGCAGATAAGTTCAGGGAGCTTGGGGCAAACGTCAAGAAGGATAAGGATGGAAGGAACCTGCTGAAGGTCAAGAGGAAGAAGATTCTCAAAGATGGAACACAGCAGACTCCACCTGTATTCGTTGGTCGAGATGGGAGGACTCCTTTTCCTGAAGAGATCGGCGATGGGTCCATTGTCAACATTAAGATGTGGGCCAAGCAATATACAACACAGGAAGGTGAGACCAAACTGGTTACCTATCTGGATGCTGTTCAGGTGGTAGAGGCCCAGCCGCCGAACAATGCATCTTTTGACCCTATTGACGACGATGGAGATGATGTTCCCTTTTAACACAGGAGGTTAACATGGCATTTGAAAAGTTCACAGTGTTTTTTACTGATGATTCCAAGATAGAGCACTGTACGAATATCCCCAGCGCCCCTTCGTTTATGACAGAGTACGAGAAGTTCATTCTGTTCCGTACAGAAGACGGAAAGAACATGATTGTCAATGCCGATTTCGTAGATACAATCCTCGATGAAAATAACGAATAGACACTTCAGAGACCTCGACAAATGTCAGGAACCAACTGACTTTCAATTGTTCTGCAAAGGTAAGAACATTCAGCTCTTACTTGACGGTGACATCTTTGCTTACCGTGCTGCAGCAGCTATTGAAAGGGATCTTTACTTGGTTGGTGATAAGGTCTTTAAGTACAAAAAAGAGGCAATAGAGTATGCTCGTGGTGATCCTTCAAAGATCATCAAGGAGCATATCACAGGTAGCCTGAAGGTTGCCTGTAGAAATGTCATGTCCATGATCTACACTGTTATCAGTGAGATCGAGGACTTTGCGGAATCTGTAGATACAAAAGTTTTCTTTTCATCCAAGAAGAAAAACTATAGGCTCTTACGGTATCCAACATATAAGGCAAACAGGGATAACATTCGTCGCCCTAAGCATCTCATGGATGTGAAAGAATACCTTTGTCAATATGAAGGTGTTTCTTTTGCCAGGGGCATAGAGGCAGATGACCTGATTGGTATCCACATGACAACTCATGATCCGGGAGTTACCCCTGTTATTGTGACAATTGACAAAGATCTTAAGCAGATCCCTGGTCCTTATTATAATTTTGTCACAGGGGAATTTACAGTGACAGATGAATATGAGGCCCTAAAACAGTTGTTTCTGCAGGCACTGATTGGTGATACTGCAGATAACATACAGGGTGTCTATGGTATAGGAAAGGTTAAAGCTGCTAAGATCCTGGAAGATGTGCCGTATGATGATCTGTATTGGACAGCGAGGGCCTGCTATGAGGCTGCTGGGTTAACAAAGGCTGATCTGCATGCAGCACTTGACATGCTTTACGTCTTGAGGTACGAACATGAAACTGTACTAGATAACCCATGGGAAAACTTTATAAAGGTCAAGGACATTGGGTAGGCCAGAAGGCTAACCCGCATGAATTCTTTGGCTTCATCTATGTAATTGAGGATCAAACAACCGGGAAAGCCTATGTTGGTAAGAAACAATATTGGGTGAAGAAACCCAAGGCAAAAGGTTGTAAAACTGCAGTTGCTGACAAAAGATCTAAACGTTGGAAATCATCGTGTTGGCGGGAATCTGATTGGAGAACTTACAGTGGTTCTTCAAAGGAGTGGAATAAGTACCTGAAAGAACATCCAAATCATAAGATTGTCTTTAAGATTTTACACCAGTGTCCTACCAGGGCACTGCTCCATTACATGGAGATCCAGGAGATGGTCGAAAGGAGGGTATTAACAACACTGCTTCCTGATGGTTCCTTGAAGTATTTCAATATGATGATACCTGCAGTTAAGTTCAGACCAAAGTTTACCGCATGTGACAGTGTAAAACTTGATTTACAAGGAGACATTAATGGATGAACGACTTATAGAAGAGAATGCTATGTTGGCAGCTAGTGATTGGCAAAAGGATTATGCAGATAAGTATGGGTTTCTCCCTGACTCTGCTTTTCTGAAGATTCATTTCAACCGAATGGTGTCTATTCACCACAGTGAGTTTGACAATGTGACAACTCTCCCTCTCACAGAAGAGGAACTTGAGATGGCAGAGGAAAGAGGGTATCTAAATGATACCGATGAACAGTGGATGAACAAGGAGAATTCTGATGATTAACAAGATTGACCTGTTGGTTGCTACGTGTTTACTGCATAACAAGCAGTATTTTGATATCTCTGATGAAGAACTCGGGCATCTGAAAGATATCTACCACTCTCTGCCGGAGCACGATAAGATGCAACCTGTTAGAACTTTTGACAACTTGTCAGCTCTTGTGTCTCAGCTTGATCCCAACATGCTGACAATTGTTATCATGAGTCTTATTCATCCGGCAGATTTCTTCCAGTTTCTTGAGAAACTTGTTGAGATGATGGGTGTAATTTCTGGCTCTGGAGTCACTAATGAAACGGTACACTAACAATTGTATTCTGACAATCAGTGACACACATTTTCCATTCCATCACCAGGATGTATTTGATTTCCTTGACGCTGTGCGCTCTGAATATAACCTTGATCGTGTTGTTCATCTGGGTGACATTAGTGATTCTTACTGTTTCTCAAATTACGCTAAAGCTCTTGAAGCTGATAATGTCCCTGATGAGATCAAGAAGATGAGAGCTGCAGCAGTACAACTTGCTGAAATGTTTCCAGATATGCTTGTGTGTCAATCGAATCATGATGATCGGTTGTACCGCAAAGCGAAGGCAGCAGGGATTCCAAGGGAGCTTGTACTACCTTATAAGAAATTCCTTGGTGTCGAGAAGTACAATTGGACATGGAAGCCCGATGTGACGCTGACTGTTGATTCAACTAGGCAGAAGATTTACTTTTGCCACACTAAAGGGTCATCTGCAGTGTTCCTTGCCAAACAAATTGGAATGTCTGTAATCATGGGGCACCATCATTCCAAAAGCTCCTTGACTTACATTCGGACACCAACCCAAACATACTTTGCTGCAGATTGTGGATGTCTGATTAGCGACAAAGGGCATGCTTTTGTTTACAATCAGGCACAAATTGTAAGACCTATGAGATCTGTAATTATCATTAGTGAAGGGAAACCTAAGCTTATCCCTTTGATTACGAGAGGTGACAGATGGATTGGAAAGATTTGATTATGGACAGTCTTACACCCGGTGAGCTGTTCGAGGTAATGGATACTCAGTTTGAAGATCTGATGGATATTACTCTGAGTGAGTATCTGGATAACAACAAGGAAGAGATTCTGGAGGTTCTTGCCGATGTCTTTGGGATCGACTTTGAAGATGCAGAGTGATTCTGTATGTCCCAGGTGTAAGTCTAAAGATTATAAGGCTTACACAGATTTGCTCCCAATGTGGCAAGATAAGCATACTGCAGTTATCCCTGTGGTATGTATGAGATGTCAATTTCACTTTTCACTGGAGGTTAGCTTTGGAAGATAGTGTATTTGGTACCCAGGTTGGCGGAGATCACTATAAGGGTTACTATGTGGAGCCTATCAAGGTAGCAATGGAATCACGATTGGACCCTTGTACTTTCAGTATCTTTAAGTATATCCTCAGATACCAGGATAAAAATGGTTGTGAGGATCTGAAGAAGGCACTCCATTATATTGATATTCTTGATGAACTTGAGTTCCATTCTGACATGGACACCTACAGTTTCATGAAGAACTGTATGCTCAATGGGAGTCTTCTTTCTTCCTTCCAGAAGAAGGCATTCCTGATGCTTGCAGAATACCATGAAGTACATAATGAGAATTGCCTTAAAGATCTGAAACTTTTGATTAAAAAGGAGATGAGTGATAAATATGGGTCTTGTTAAAGCAACACCGTTGGCTGCTGGTTATGATCTTCCTGTGTATGGGAATCATATGGTGTACCCTGGTGAGACCAAGCTGATTCCTACCGGGGTATCTATTACATTCCCTCCAAGGATTTTCGGAATGATTTTCGGCAGATCCTCAACTGCTCTCAAGAAGAAGCTGCTGGTTATACCTGGTGTCATTGATAATGATTATACCGGTGAGCTGATGATTTCAGTTACATCTCTTGATGAACATTATGTTGTCAAGATAAAGGATGGTAGCCGTATTGCACAACTTGTTCCATTTATGCACTTGGATGCAGAGTTGCCTATTAATGAAATTATTGTAAAGGAGGCCCGAGGTGAGAGAGGGTTCGGTTCAACAGGGTGATATGATCATATCTGTCCGGCCAATTACTGTGGTGGATTTCATGCGAGATATCCTTAAGGAAACCTATGGATTGGAAAGATCCACAATGTCTCTTGCATTGGCATACACAAGGGAGCATACGACAATCAGGCTGATGCTCTTTAAGGTTTTCCTTGAGAATATCAAAAGTAAAGTGTCAGTCCACCTTGTAAGACACAGCCAGACTGGTCAGTTTCATTTGGTGAAATCTAACAGGGGTGATTGGAACAACCAAGACCCAAGGAGTATCGAAGAGTGGGACGAACAAGTAAACCGTAAGAGCCCTGTGAATCACACTATGGTACTGAATGCTAACCATCTGCTTGATATGTCGAAGAAAAGACTGTGTATGCAAGCAGAGGCAGACACCAGGGTGGTGATGAATCTCATCAAGAAAGCCGTGTATCTTGTTGATCCGGATCTGGCTAACCACATGGTTCCTCAATGTCTCTACAGGAACGGGTTGTGTCCTGAGAAAAGAAAGCCGTGTGCTCACCTTCAAGGTGAACTTCTGAAATATCAGAAGATAATTGAGAAAACTGGAGGTTCCTTTTATCATGTATAAAGTTCTTGTGAATGTCTATAACCCTGAAGGTGATCTACAAGAAACACACCAGTACTACAGGTTGACAGAACAGCTTGTCGATAAGATCACTCAACATGCAGCCTCTATTTCCCTGGTACCAACCCAGGGTGACATTACTGTATCTGTTGAGAATCTTGATGATAGTTCGGTAGTTAACTGGAAAATCGTACAAGGAAAAATCGAGGAGGTTTAATATGTTCAGGCGGAAAACTGTTGATGATATTCTGAAGACCTTTGCAAAGGTCAAAGCTGATCTGGAGCGGGTTATTGAGGAAAATAAACGAACAATCGAACGCCTCAATCAAGAAATCACAATGAGGAAGGACCATCGGAACACCCTTGATAAGGAGAATGATAGGGCCTCTGATGTTATCTCATCTATTGAAGATGTGTTCTCAGTATGATAAAACAAAGGGGTCTTCTGACCCCTTTTGTTGTCTTATCAGTGCCTTATATGAAGGTGCCTGTCTGTTAGCTAACAAGCCATGTGTTGAGCCCTGTCAATATAGGAGGCCCGTTGATGTCCAGGAAACTTGCAAGTGTAAAGAGGATCGGAAAGATAAAACCAATTGAGGGGGCAGACTTCATTGCCCTCGCAAAGATAGACAATTGGGAGTGTATCGTAAGGAAATCAGATTTTTCAGAAGGAGACAAGTGTGTGTTCTTTGAGCCTGATAGTGTTCTCCCTGAAGCTGAGTGGTCTGAAGTTGTCAAGAGGTATAAGTATCGAGTAAGAACCATTAAGATGCGTGGAGTATACTCTCAGGGTCTTGCGATTACTCTTGAATCTTGTGGTGTCTCTGGAGACACCCCTGTTGGTACTGACCTGACGAAGCAGCTTGGAGTCAAGAAGTATGACCCTGAAGCTGTTCTTGAAAGGAAGCAGATGAAAGTCCAGAGGGTGCCTATGCCTCATGCCTGGATGATGCGGTGGGCACCTACAAGGTGGCTCCACAGGAAACTCTATCCGAGAGCTAAAGGATCGTGGCCCAGGTTTTCTGATTGGTCAATCCCAAAGACCGATGAAGAGAGAATCCAGAATATTCCACAGTTTGAACAGATCACTAAAGATAATTATCCAAGGATAACTGAGAAACTGGATGGTCAGAGTTGCACGATTTTCTATAAGCACGACTTCAGGACTGGCTTGTTTTCTCGTGGATTGTTTGGTGTATGCTCTAGGAGAGTTTGGTATAAAACCAAGATCAAAAATAACTGGCGGGATATTGCAGTATCAACAGGTCTTGAGAAGAGTCTTCCTAAATTCTGTAAGGAAAATAGGAGATCTCTTGCTATCCAAGGTGAAATCTGCGGTCCTGGAATCCAAGGTAACAGGTATAAACTGAAAGAGAAACAATTGTTTGTCTTCCAGATTTATGATATTGATAAAGGAAAATATCTGACACCTTTTGAAACATTTGTTATTTGTGAACAGCTTGGTTTACAGAGAGTGCCTAAAGTTAGCCCTGATAAGAACCTTGTATCCGCAGATGATTATCTGCAGTTTGCTGATATACTTGATTCAAAGATTGCTCCTGGTGTGCCAGCAGAAGGTGTTGTGATCAGGTTGTATACTGATCCAATGTTTTCTTGTAAGGCTATTTCTAGAAGATACCTTATTGAAAAGGGAGGCAACTAATGACATCAAGAGAGAAACTAATCAGGATTCTTGAGATTATCAATGAGTGTTCTGATGTAACTTACTTTCACCTTGATGATTTCCATGAGATCAGCTCTGAATGGAGTACTGAAGAGTGTGATAAGGTGGTCGATAAGATCACTCAGTGTATCAATGGTGAATCTTCAGTAACATTTGATCCATGGTGTGTCAAGCTGGAATGTTCTGAAGATTCTGAGCCAACTTGTGTCTGGAAGAAATGTTCTTTTGGTGAACGTAATGGGTACTGTCACCATTGGGATTCTTGGTGGGAAAAAGTTCATCACCTTGTAAACTATAAGAAAGCTGCTGAAAGAATCAAGGAGGAAATTTTTTGTGAATAACTGTGAAAAAGTCACCATCTCTAAGAAAGTTTATATTATTACACGGATACAGATGTTTCTGGTGTGGGTATGATTACAGCATGGAGGATCATTATAAGTGAAGTATAAAAACAAACTGATCTCTATTCTTTTGTTTAAGAATCGGATGTCTAATTGGCCAAAGATATACACAGAAGAAGATCTTAAAGAAATAGACTCTTGGTCCGAACTGAAATGCAAAAAAGTATATAAAAGAATTATATCTTATATTTACAAGTATAGTTTCCCTGGTATGGCCACAACGTGCCCGTGGTGCCAAAGGTATTTCTTTACAATTTACCTAAAGAAAATCAGGTGTATCGGGTGTGGATATGGGAAAAGACATGGGAAATGCTATTTGAATACATCGTTCTTCTATAAGAATATAGGTAATTTTTACAGTGCACACAAGAGGCTTTATACAGACATTCAAGGTGGTAAGTTCGATGGATGAGAAAGGTATTCAGAAGATTCTTGAGGAAAGGTATTTGCGTGAAGGTGAAAAGGGGTGGGATGACCTATGTAAACGTGTAGCAAAACATTTTGCTTACAACAGTAAACAAGAGCAAGAGTTCTTCAAGGTCATGCAGGAGCGTGAGTTTCTTCCGAATTCACCGGCTCTTATGAATGCAGGAACAGATATCAAAAGTTATTCTGCATGTTTTGTTCTTCCAGTAGAGGATAACATGCAGAGTATCTTCAAATATTATGCTGATGCAGCTCTGATCTCTAAAAGTGGAGGTGGAGTCGGAGCGAACTTCTCTAAGCTGCGTCCTGAAGGATCTCCTGTAAATTCAACAGATGGAGTAGCTTCTGGACCTGTAAGTTTCATGAAGATCCAGGATGCTGCAACAGATGTAATCAAACAGGGTGGTCGTCGTAGGGGAGCCAATATGGCTGTCCTTGACTGTTATCATCCTGATATCAAAAAGTTTATCACTGTGAAATCTAAAGGTGGTGTCCTTGAGAACTTCAATCTGTCAGTTCGAGTAACCGATCAGTTCATGCAGAATGCTGTTGAAGATGTATCTTCTGAAGAACACCAAATTCTTAAGTTGATTGCTGAGAACGCATGTTACCATGGTGAACCTGGGATTCTCTTTGGTGATCGGATCGAAAAGGATAACTACAGGAAAGACCTTGGTGAACTTAGTGGCGTAAATCCGTGTTAACTTTCGGCACCTTCTAGTGGTAACACTAGTCGAATAACCAGCCTAAAAACGGGGGACACCTCATTGAGGCAATCCCGTGCCAACCCAGTATTGGGAGGTGTAACGACTGTGATCTGTACTGATAAGAAACAATTGGTTAAACTTGTGTCTGCATTTGCAACTTTTGATGGTGGTCTCTATAAGACTGGCCGAAATAAAAACGCAAGATTCATAATGAATATGAGAGCTGTGAATGCAGATTACATTGAAATGGTAGCTAGGACACTGGAGAATATCACTTCAGTTCTGGTAACTGAACGTAAGGGTTACAAAAGACAACCACAAATACGGTTGGAATCTAAAGCTCACCCGTTCTTCACAAAGATTCATTCGAGGGTTTATATTGACAGGAAGAAGGTCATAGACCCTCATATGTTAAAACTAATGGATGCTGAAATGCTAGCCATCATTTTTATGGCGAAGGGTGGGTTACGTGTTTACAATAGTGATGTCTCTTTGAATACAAAAGGGTTTTCTTATGGTGATAACCTTTTGTTAAGTAAAGCTATCTATAGGGCACTTGGAATAAGGACTACAGTTAACAGACAGAATCAGAGGTACTATCTCAGAGTTAAATCTGCAGATCATCTGAAGTTTATTCATACTGTGATGCCTTATGTTGCCCCGAGTTTCCGGTATAAGATCGAACGGCTGGCTCCCCGTTTTGGGGATGAAGTGACAGTCTGGACTCCATGGAAACATGGAGATGTCATAGGAAACTAATGACAGGGGTCAATAGACCTGCTAACAGAATCGGGAGAACAGCCACTGTTACCTTATGAAAACTGTTGTCTCGGGTCCATCAACCTTGAGAAAATGTATGACC
Organism: Thermococcus sp.; assembly: GCA_027035445.1. Next base: position 21,191 of record JALVUT010000263.1, on the reverse strand, counting down.
CTGAGACTAACTCAGTAGATTGGGATAAACTTGAATATACTGTTGTTATTGCAGTTAAGTTTCTTAATAACATTCTGGATCATTCTGAGTTTCCTGTTCCTGAATGTAACAAGGCAATGAAGGAAACTCGTAAGATTGGCATTGGAATCATGGGTCTTCATGATCTGTTGATTCTTATGCGTGTACCTTACGATTCCAGGTCTGCACTTGATGTTGCTAGTGCTGTCATGAAGTTTATCCATGAGAAAGCAAAATATTATTCTAATGGGAGGAATACTAATATAACCTCTATTGCTCCGACCGGAACCCTGAGTATGCTTGCTGGGTGTTCTTATGGTTGTGAGCCTTACTATGCCCCCTATGCAATCAAGACTGTTATGGATGGACATCAGGTTAAGATGTACAATAAACATATCAGTCGGATAGCTAGGGAAACAGGTATTACTGAAGAAGAAGTTCTTGAGAAACATAAAGATCTCTTCAAGGCAGCTAATGAGATCTCTTGGAGAGCACATGTTGACATACAAGCTGCACTACAGGAATATGTTGACTCTGGAGTCAGTAAGACAATCAATATGCCAAAAGGGACAAAACCTAAAGAAGTTCTGGAGGCATATGTAAGGGCCTGGAAGAAAGGTTGTAAGGGTCTGACAGTATACGTGGATGGTTCTCGCGGTGAACAGGTGTTTACTACTGAGGACCAAAGTACAGAAGACTCTACCAATACTCAGGATGAACTGCCTGTACCCTATAAGTTGATTCTTCCGGACACTTTAGATGCCAAAAGGTACCGGGTGAAGGACAGGAAGAAACGCAATGTCTACTTTACCGTGTGTACTGTTGATGACCAGCCTGTGGAAGTCTTTGCGAAACTCCCTGTTGAAGAGGCAGACTCCTTCTGGCATACTATCTGTAGACTTCTGTCCCTCTGTATGAGGTACAATATTCCTCTTGAAGAGATCACTAAGCAGCTTTGGAGGTCAGCTTCTTCAGTGGCAGATGAACCAGCGAAACTTGCAAGGATACTCGATCAGTACCACACGAATCTTGAGGAAGTGGTTACAAAGAAGTGTCCTAAGTGTTATAACAATATGACACCGCAAGGTGGATGCTGGGCTTGTGAAACGTGCGGACATTCGGAGTGTGGATAATGCAAGTGTGTTGTATTGATTGTTTCACTTGTGCCAACAGTAATGCCAATCCTGAAGGTTATAGGTGCATCGTCAGTGGAAAGACGATTGATGTGACTACACACAAACCTTGTATCAAATGGAAACAACCTTCACCTATTATTACGCAGAAGAGGAGGTTTGATACAACTATTGTGGTTGCAAAAAGTTGTCTGAATTGCAAGTATTACGGGACAGCGTGTTCACATACTGATGTGACATCAGAACCAGTTTGTGATTATTCAAATTGGAAGCTGGATGATGGTGTATTACAGGAGTTGGTATGATGACATCTATAGTTCTGACAGATGGTGGGGGCTGCTTTATTGTAGTCCCCATTGATTCTATTAGTACAGTCCAGGAGATTGTACCTGTTGTTTCTGAAATGGGCTTTATTTTACGATCAATGGTTTACCTAAAAGGAGACCCTAGTCCTTTTATAGTTTCTGAAAGTGTGGAGGAAATCCTAAATGGACAGGTGTGTTGACAAACTGTCTCTGGAGACAGCAGTGTGGGTTACAACTGACTGGTCAACTTTTCAGTTTATCTTGAGGAACTTAAGATGGAGTGTGCAACAATAGCATGTGTCACGTGTATCTCTTGTAATAAAATAGCAGTTAACTATGTTTGCTTAAAGAATAACAAACCAGTTTATCAGCGTTACTATTGTGATAAATGGTCACCCAACCATGTGATGATGTCTCTTATGCACATCAATGAAAACCCACAAATTATGATTGTATGTCAAAACTGCAGATCATATAATACTTGCAAGAGTACTACAGAGACTTGTGGTAAGTGGAGACCAAGAAAAGATATCCTTAAATTGCTATGAAACTGAATGTAAACTGCAGATCATGTCAATCTGATTGTGGAAGAAATACTCTGTGTAAAAAATGGTCTTATAAATACACTCCAAAGTATATCGAATGTGAAAAGGGATTAACTGTAATCACTTCTTGTCAATCGTGTGTGCAGTACACACAGAAATCCACTTGTGCATTGAAAAAAGAGATGCACAACGGGTGTGTCTTATGGTACCCGAGTTTACAGTTTGTTAAATATTTATTGAGAGACAAAAGGTTACCTAAATGAAACTCAATATAAACTGTAGATCTTGTGTTCACAGTACAAGAGTCAAGCCAAACTTATACAGTTGTCGTAAACACCCCTCAACAGGACATCCGACTTTGTGTTCAGATTGGTCATATAATAGAGCTCCAAAGTATATTGAATGTGACACTGGTTTAACTGTGTTTACAAGTTGTCAATCTTGTGCAATGTACACAGATAAAGCAACTTGTTCATTAAAAAAACAAACAGATACAGAGTGTTCATTATGGTATCCAAGGTTAGACTTTATTGAACAACTATGGAAAGACAAGAAGTTATAATAGCTATCAAAAGGTTCGTTAGGAATCTGATAGCTACCGGTTGTACCAGGAAAGATGTCATATGGGTTCTTTTTGAATTCAAAAAGGAGTTCAGGAGATACTATGAAAAAGAAGAGTGGGACCAAACATCGTAATGTAAAACAGCAGTACATTATTATCCCTGTGGATATCTTACGTGATATTATGTTGATGAGGGCTCTTGAGCGAGAAGAGGAACTTGATGCTGCAATCAATGCAATGGTTGATTATGTGAACCAACATCTAGAAGAAATCCAATAAGATAAACAAAAAGGGCCACTTATGTGGCCCCTTGTTATCTACAGTTTCATCAGTAGCTTAATTACCCAGGGGATCACAAGGTATAACACTGAGACTCCACCGACTACTTTGTAGAGAGTCATGTTGTTTTTCTCGATTTTCTTTTGCAGCTCCTTGTCGCTCTCTTCGACCTTCTTTTTGAGCTCTTTGTTTTCCTCAATGAATTTCTTTTCAAGATCATCAATCCTCTCATGTACTCTTTGGACATACTTCATGTTTTCAGTCAGTTTAACCACTGACATCCTTAATTCTATGTGGTTCTGTGTCAGCTTATGCGCAATCTCTTTGAATTGTGACACAATGAAATCCACATGATCTTTAATTGCACAATCCTCAATAGAGCACTTTTCTGGTTTCTTTTCGACCATACCCCCATCTCCACGATGCTTTTATAAGTTCGCCTAAAGGGCCTGCTCCTCGAACACCTGCCAGCATAACTTCAGCCATGATTGGACCTGCTATTCGATTAACGCAAATAGCAAGCTGCAGGTCTGCTTCCAACCTATCGGCTTCTGTTCCACCTACCCAGTATTTAATATCATGTAGGATACAACATTCTGAGTAGTTATATTCTCCAATAGAATCTGGCCACCAGGAGCAACCATCTGAAACAAACAGATCAAGATGTTCTTTGTCTTTTTCTATGCGTTTCGCAAGATCTGTAAGGCCCTTTTCTTTACAAAACTGGATCACTTCATCTGGAGTATATTTCTCACCAATCTTGATTTCCATCAGTGTGACTCCTTTCTGACGAAATCAACACCACTCTTTGCTATGTATCCAATGAGACCACTGGCAACAGAGAGTGCAATGTTGAGACCATCAGTGCTACCATTAGTGACTTTTACTGTCACAATTGCAATTGCAGTGACACATAAGATAGTCAGACCTTCTACAAGATAAGTCATTTCTTCTTCCTCCTGCTCTTCGAGGCTTCTATAGCTCGACCCTGCCTTAATGCTTTTTTCTTAGCATCTTTCCCTGTATAGCAGAATCCACTATCACCCCACTTCCAGCCTATCTTATTCTTCTTCCGGCATCTCTTCAGCGGCATTTGTTACACTATTATCCGTTTTGTCTCTTGCGCTACCACTAGCAGACGGATTACCACTTGTGGAAATCGCATGGTTTTCAACAGAAGTCCTCTGCATCGAATCACTCATACTGGAGTGGTTAGACACATTAACCTGATCTCCAGCTCCTCTGATTGCTTCCTTCCCAAATTCCACAGCACCATAGGTAATAATACCAGTGGTAAACACATTACTAACCACAGGTACAACAGATTTCACAGCGTCGTTCTTAGACTGTACTTCAGCAACCTGAGCATCAAACAGGTTAGTTGCCTCACAGGGATCCATAGATGTCCCTTTGAGACCTGCAACAACAGTCTTCAGTGTGTCTGCCTGTTGCCTCATCATAAGGACCATCATCTGTTTGTCTTCAGGAAGCTCACTGACAGCCCTATAGAAAGAATCGTTAGACAAGGCGATAGATCTGTAGCATTCCTTCCTGGCCTCTTCAGTTTTCATGTGTGCTGTTACAGCATTAGTGTTCGGCTGGGTAACACTACATCCAGCCAGCAAGAGAGTACCAATGATAACGGCAAGAACTTTCTTAATCATTCTGAACCTCATTAGTTAGTTAGTTGTAATTGTCCACCCTTTAGAGATCAAACTGGCAACTGCAGAAGTAGTAGGTACAGCATTAGTACCACCTGAGATATCTACAGTTCCTCCGATCCCACCTGACTTATCAAGAGCATTCATTAAGTCATCAACTGCAGCCTGAGATAGGTTGTTTCCTGACAGATCAATTGTCAAGAAGTCTAAAGGAAACTTCCCTGGAACTGCAGTCCAATCGAGACTTTGAGATGGAGCAGAGAGTCCAGTAGGATTACTGCAGTACATATAGAACTCTCCAGTTGCAGTAATAGTATTGGAGTCAACAAGACCTCTTGAGATCCCACCAGAGTGCTCAAAGTCCCAAGTGTCTCCAGAGACAGCAATAGTAACTGAAGTTGCTGTGGTATTGAAGACACCAAGTGTAAAAGTTTCCTCGAAAAAGGCCCTTGCATTGGCCCGGTCTGCACCTGTGAGAACAGCATTGTATACTGCCAGACCAACCTTAGTTCCCTTCTTGAAGTAATACTGGCCGAGACCTGTAGAGTCAAAGTTAAACTCTACGTCATTCCTCAAGATCGGAATGGCATCAGTAGTATACCAGAAGTTCCAAGCTGAATCTGCAGTTATAATATCCGTGAAGGCAGCATTAAAGTTATACTTGAGAGGTGCTTCATTCCACAGAATCTTCCTGTGAAGCAATGGATTACCGAGGGCATCTGTAGAAGCATCAACTCCAGCTTGGTATCCTTTGATAGCAAAAGATTCACTCTTGACATACTCTGAGTTATCTTTATAGACATGTGCTGTATTTACAGTAAACCCGGTTGCAACATTACTGGTAATCTTTAAGACAACATCTGTTGCGGTTGCATCCGCAGTAATAGCTACAGATGCAGTACCAGGAAGAGTTACTGTAGTTGTGACTGGAGCAACACCATCATCAAGAGTAACATCTACAGTTTCATCTGCAGTACCATCCAATGTAACAGCTGCATTGAAAGTTACACCAGCTACTTGTTTTTGTTTATCAGAAATGCCAGCTTGAGAGATACCATCTCCAGCAGCAGGAGTTGTCACAGTGTTTCCACTTACAGTAGCCCCACCGATAACAACCCATGAGTCTTGAGATATATCCTCAGACCACTTCAAGAAGTTCTCTCTATCAGAGTAACCAAGATCAATCAAGCTGAAATCATCAGTTGTAGTGACCCAGACAGTATCACTAGATGCAGTGTCACCAAGGGTCAGGTGCCTGCCGTTTCCAGAAACATCAAAGACGATATCTCCAGCTCCTTCACAGAACCTGTATTCACTGTCGTTAACCTTCAGCTTATAGATCTTAAAGAAGCCACTCTGTGTTAAGTCAGGGGCATCAGACTTCATTGCACCAACTGCCAGCTTGTTGCTATTGGTATACCAGGCTGTTGATGTGTCTTGATAAAGATCAACACCTAGTTCAGGTATCTCAAGTCGCATCCCTGTGGTTGTCTTGGTACACTTGATTGTATACAACTCACCATCTATAAGATTCTTCCAAGCAAACAGCCTGTACCCAATACCATTTGCATCATACCAATAGAAGTTCAAGTTTCCAAGGAAATCAAAAGAAATCCTGACATCACCTCTACCGAAGTTTGATGCCATGATGTACTTTCCTTCAGATCCACTATAGAATCTTGCCTGGAATTCAATAGTGAACGGGTGAGCACCAAGCGACACTTCAGGGTGCACAAAGTAACAAGTCTGGTCACTGAAGTATACACCAGGGCTCTCAGTGATAGTCAGAGGGTAGTCGCCAAGTTTATGTGCAGAACTTAACCTGAGACCATTCTGCTGTACACCTTTGACCCAGGATAACAGTTGATCCAGTGCCGGTGGTAGCATGGGGAGCCCAGGTGGAAGCCCCCCTGTCACTCTTGCAATCTTATTGTAGAACTTTGGCAACAGTTTGTGTTTCATTAGTTATCTCCCATGTAACATTCAACACCTGCGTTTACACCAAGAGAACGGAACCGATAGAGAGCTGTAGAGTCTCCGGCCACCATAATCATATCGTAATTCTTAGGTGCTGTGAACTGCATAATGACATCCCATCTGGAAGACCCAGGATACTGTACTTCCAGGAGGATAGAACCTTGAGTGAGGTTCTTGACACTTACATCAGTGTTACCATCAAAGGAAGCAGATGCAGATTCAGAAGATCCGGTAGGTGCAAAAGAAATGCTTGCCATGTTAATGTACCTCCACATTTACTGTGATATTGATTTGAAATTCAGCCGGACTATTCGGCTTGGGGTTGTACTGTACAACATTAGAGTAATCACTTTCGTGACCCTCTGTATCATAAGCTGTCGCACAGAAATATTGTGTGTCTCCAGAGACATTCTGGAGTGTATAGTACACACGACCATCCTGCGATACAGGAGGGAGACCTACATCCTGTGAATTACTGTAGTTTCCCTCCTGATTTCCCCAATAAATCTTGTATCCTGCCAGATCATCTTCTGAATTTGGGAGCCAACTGAACGTAATGTTTTCAGCAAGAGCTGCAGAACCAAGAGTCAGAAGTGTCAGCAAGATGACTAGTGTTTTCTTAAACATATTTCCTCAAGATACGGAGTGCTCTCTTTTTAGTTGCTGCATCTGGAGATGTATGGTGCAGCTTATAGTATGCCAAAAGCATAGCCTTCGGATCTCCAGATTCCAAGATCTTCTTCAGATACCTATCAGATCCTCTTTTCTCCAGGATATCAGCAGCAAAGAGAGTCAACTGTTCTTCTGGAGTTAGCTGACTGAGGTCTTTAGTATCAGAAGCCTTAGCAATCCAATCGTATTCATCTGTATCTACATACCTCTTCAGCCTGTTTACTGCAGGATCTACAGACCCTTTGACATACTGAAAGAGCCCAGACGCAGATGAATGTTTATTCTTTGCTGTCGGGTTGAAATCACTTTCGACTTCAGCAACAAACTGAGCGAACTTCTCCATGTTCCTCCTTGCGTTATCAATAGGCACCCCAAATCTATGTGCATGAGCATCAACTACATTAAGGTATGGTCTATAGTTGAAGTTCAGTTTCTTCTTCTGTTTCGACTTGAGACGTGCCTTCAGTCTCCGCAAGTTCTTACTGGTGATTGGTTTCTCTCCGATACTTCTTGCCTCCTTATTGTACTTCCGGATATCTTTCAGTACAGCCCGGTATCCTTTCTTCTTGTAGGTGCTGTAGATATCCTTCTTGAATCTCTTCAGTGTTTTCCTCTTGCCTTCAGGAGTGAACCTGTAGTATGCAACTCGTCCAATAACAGGAATAGACTTTAAGGTTGCATAAGTAGGCTCTTTGTCTTTATTGACAAGATTCGCAATGTCACTCAAGAATGGATCAAGAGTAGTAAACCCTGGGGTTACCAGGATGTCACTAAAGAATGTCTTCAAGAAACCCTTCTGCTGTCCCTTCTCTAATGTATACCTGTTGATAAATGCAATGGTCAACAGGTTATCCATAAGCCTATCTGACAGAGAAGCATCCCTCCCAAGAATGAAATCTTTAAGCTCATCTGTAGTTGCATTGGCTCCAACAATGAGAGTCAAGAGGGCTGCAAGGTTTCTCATTCCTTTTGTTTTATCACCATTCCTGATCTCTTCAAAGATCTCCCTCCTAAGCACAGAAAGCTGCCTCAAGTTGTAAGACTTCAGTGTATAGAAGATCCGGCCATTCCCAGCCTTCAGGTATGCTTCAGGCATCTGAGAGAGTGAAATCGGCTGGAACTTAGAGACATCAGTGAACACAAAGTATTTCACCTTATCGGTAATCTTATGGTTCTTGATGTCTTCCCAAATCTTACCAGCGACTTCATCTGAGAACATCGGACCCCATTGTTTCACAAAGTCCTCTTTAGACATCTTCCTGGCTTTCAAGAGGGAAGCCTGCATGCTTGTGGTTTTCCCCAGCTTATCAACCCACTTGAATCCAGTTTTCCTAAGAACCCAATCGAGAGCACCTTGGAGACCTTCAGTGTCAAACTGCTGCATCAGATGGTCCATATTAAAGTCATCTGCTGTGATCTCTTTTTTACCAAAGAGAGCTTCAATAGTTGTCTTTGGGCCATTCTTATAGGTAGACCAGATGATATCTGCAAGCTGTGTGATGGTGTTCAAAGGAGAACCAAGGGCTGAAATAAGGCCAACATCACGCACCTTAGCTAAACCTCCAGACATACCACGCTGATTCAATCTGGCCCTAAGTGCAGCCATCAGGTCAGTTACCTGGTCATCAGTCAGATTCTTAGCGTTCTTATTGATAAACTGAGAGATACTCTCATCAGAGACATCTTTGATATCCCTGATTTTCAGAAGTTTACTTTGAATCCTCCTTTCAAGAATTCTTTTTTGTTTCTTATTGTCAGACTTAGCGTACCTTTCCCACAGCCTGTTGATCTCATCTTGCAGCTTCTTGCGCTCACGGACACCTACCAGCTCTCTTGTTGCAATGGCTTCATTGGTTTCAAGAACTGTGTTCCTAAGAGCCATCACAGGATCTTCATAAAACTTGAGTGTCTCTGGAGTCACATAAGGGATATTCCTGTTCTTAGCTGAAGATGGGATACTAAGGGCTCTTGCAGGATGATACCCTGAGCTGATTCGTGCAGCAATTAACTGTTCCTTTTGTTCATCAGTAAAACTCTTGTTTGACAGAATGTCATCAAAGTATCCTGTTTGTGTTTCATTACGAGATCCCATAAGGAACTTATAGAGCCCCTTAGTATCTGCAACTCTACGTGGATAATAGGTATCGTAAGGGGTCTTGAACAGATAGATTCCAACAGATTCCATCCGCTCTCTAATATCTTTCATGATCTCTTGGATCTTATCGAAGTCCTTACGCATACCGTATTTATCAAGTAGCTTAAAAAGTCTCTCCCGGTCTTTCGTATGGTGGCTATTAAAGAGAGCTAAAGCAAGCTCTTGTTTGTCTATTTGGTCTTTAATAGCATCATACTTCTTGAGAAATGGAAGCATCTTTTCAGCATACTCCTTTTCCTTGATGGATTTTTTAGCTTCCATCTTATTGATGAGACCATAGAGTCTTGTGGATACTCTTCTAATCCTCTCATCAACAGGTTCAAGATACTTGTCATAAGTACTTGCAAGTTTTACTAATGTTTCTCTCAATCTGTTTGGAGTTGTCTTTTCTTTCTCAATTGCCCTAAGTCGCTCTCTATACCTCTTATATTTTTCATCAGAATCCAGTTTGGACTCCTTCTTGATAATATCCCAATAATCTTCCTGGGCCATCATCCCCATGAAGTCATAAACAAGAGGAGAGTTATCCTTTTCAGAGAGAACTACAGTAATATCAAGAATCTCATGCAAGGCCGTCCAGTCATCACCAGATACACCGAGAACTTTACCTATGGTTTGAACAACCAAATCCCACAATGTTTTCAGTTTGCTACTTTTTGGCATATCCAGTTTGATAGACTTCAGAGTCTCCTGGATCTTTGGTATTGTCATAGACATTGACAGAAGCTCTTCATTACTACTGAGAGTATAGAGGTACATCTTCTGTTCAAGAGTAAACTGTGAGTCTCGACTTAAAGCATTTTTTAGTATTTTACCTCCCTCAACTGCAATATAGATATCAGATGGTATAAGTATACCCTTATCAACCAGCTCGTTAGCCAGATGATTCCTGACAGTATTCAACCTCTTGTGCAATTTATGGTTCTTAGGAAGTCTATGGAGAGCGTTTGCAGTGATACTATGAACAACTTCATGAAGTGCTGTACGAGCAGAAGTTTCATAGTTCAGTGCGATCTCACTATAAACCTTATCGAAGAATGCTGCTTTACGTTCAGCAATCTCGTATACACTCTTGCCCCTAACGAGTACATCACGAAGTACCTTTTTATCTACTGACTCAAGGAGATACTTTGCGATAAACTTATAGTAATCTCCAACAGTGTCCATAGAGCTAATGATCTTCAGAAGATCTTCAGCAGTCTCCGCTTGATTCCAGGGTACATTGGGACCATCATCAGTTTCAACCTTCTTGTCTTCTACTGTCAGATCCTTAACAGTATCAACAGCTTCCTTACTGGTTAACTCTTTGTTTTTCCTGATTTTGATTACACGTGGTTTACCGGAAGGTTCCTTTGCAATGTCTGGTGTAACACGAGGTTTCTCCTGATTACCAAGTGTAATTCCATCTTTCGCAGCTTCCGCTTTCTTACCAATTTTCTCTTCCAAGAAAGATTGATATACCTGTCTTGTTTGCTCCGCTTCTTCTGGTTGCAATACTGCAATCTGATCCTCCATCATAGAAGCCAGTTCAGCATCTTCTTTCGACAACCCAAGTTCCTGCAGTTCTTCAATTCGACTCTTAGTTGTCAACTTACCAGCTCTTGACTTATGTTCAATACCAAGAACCTTGTTATAGAAATCTGAACCAACTTCAATCTGTTCAAGAGAATAACCTTCAAGATCCTTTTTGGCAGAATCAAGGAGGTCTGCATAAGCCTGTTGCCTCGAAACGGATTTCTTCTGCTCTTTAGAGTTACGAATTAACTCCTTGATGTCAGCTTTTGAAATCCATTTGTTTGCTGTAGATTCAAGAGCATCCCGAACTACAGTATGAGGTGCTGCCTTCGGCTTATCTTTTGCTATCTTATTGGCTTTCCTGATAAGAGACCCTTTAGTGACATTCTTCCTAACGTTCTCATCAAGTTTACCGTAGATAGTGTCAATAAGTTTATTCCGATCAGCCTCATATTTAAGCTGGGTATACTCCCTCTCAGCTTTATTGCGTGCTTCGTTATATGGTAACCCTTCGGTCTCCATAAGTTCTCTTGCACGCTTCTCTCTGTATTGCATCCGGTCACTCACCAGGTTTGCCTTTTGTTTATTAAGGAACTTCTTGATACCCTTTTCATCAAGGGTGGCAAAAGCCTTTGCAACATCAGAGAGTTCGTTATAATCTTTAGTTTCAGCAACAAACTTGTTTTCAGAAGCAAGCTCTTTCTGGATCAACAGATCTTCAGGAGAAGCTGCAGTTTCAACCAGATTACCTTCAGCATCATACCCAAAGCCTCTTGTATCTTCAGGTCTATACTCCAGTTTATCCAGTTGAATCTCTGGCTCTTCCTTAGGTTTAACCTGAGGCTCTTCCTTAGGTTTAACCTGAGGCTCTTCCTTAGGTTTAACCTGAAGCTCTTCCTTAGGTTTAACTACTGGTTCTTTCTTACCCAGCAAGTTAGCTGCAGACTCATCAAGCTGCCTGATCTGCTTGGTTATATTAGCTCTCTCCTTGATATTTTTAGTACCTTCTCGTTTATTAAGAAGATTCCTTTTGCTGTTCATCACATTGTATACCTCGTCGATAATACGAGGATCTTCAGTAACAGCAAATTTCTTTTGGAGATCTTTAGGCAACAGCTTGATAACGCTGGCCCTTTTAATCAAAGGGAGACTGTCATTTACACCAGTATCCTTCTGTTCAATAGGCTTCTTGACAGAAGGCTTTTGTTCCTCCATCATCTTCAAGTCCATAAGGTCATTCTTACCCTTAGTGGACTTTGGAGTTTCAATGGTTGTCTCAACAGGTTTCTCCAGAACATCAGGTTTCAAGAGAGACCTTTCAAGAGCATTCTGGACATCACCTTTAACAAGAGACCTTGTGTAACCAACAGGTTTCTCAGGAGTCCTTACTTCCCTGACGTTCTCCCTGGGAGTCCTAAGTTCAAGTTCAGAATCAATATAAGCCTTCAGTTCATCTACAGAAGCCTCTTTCAGTTCCTCCATGGTGGGTGGAGATGACTTTCTGAACTCATCCAGGGCAGTGTAGAAGTTATCAAATGAGGCATCTACAGGAATTTCAAGGCCCTCTTTGATTGCCTCTTTGGCACTCTGATACCAGAGATCTGCAGTCTCTTTATTGGCCTTCTTCTTGAGTCCACTGTAGAGGGTATCTACAGCATCCATTCGTGCAAAAGGGTTCTCAAGGTCATTGAGATTTTTCTTCAGCTTTGCTTTCTCTTTAGCTGCAAGACCCATACCTGCTGCAGAGAACCCAAGTGACAGGAAAGCTGCAGGGCCAATAGTCTGAAGAGCTGCTTCAGTTGGGTCCATATCAGTAAGACCAGCTTTGTTTGCCTCAAGTACCTGATAGTAAGTATTGAGGGCCATGGTCCCACCCTGGACACCAAAGGCATCTGCTCCAATCTTAGCGATCTCCTTGGGAGTCATGGTCTTAAGCATATCTCCAAGACCATTAATGGTGGCCTTAGATCCACCGAATCTTGCAAGCTTCCCAAGTCCAAACGGGAGTGCTGTCATGATAGCCTGGGAAGCAGCATCTGCAGCACCAATCTTCAGACCATATTCAGTAGCCTTTTCGATCTCTTCAGGATACTTTTGTAGATATTCTTCAGTGGCCTGATATCCTCTACCAGCACTCAGAGAACCAATTGCACCTACAGCAAACAGTGGGTCTACAATACCGAGACCTACGATACCAAGAGTCGCTGGTACCATACCGACAGCTTCTTTGTACCACTTGTAAACTGTAGGATCAGTCTGTGTAAACTCCGAGTAATCTGGACGGATATCTCTGTTCTTAAAGTATGCCCAATCAGATACAGACTGACCGCCAGGGATACCCATGGCTTCCATAGCATCACCAAGGGTTTCTACTGTAGCCAGAGAACCTTTCTTAATGCTTCTCCAGGTATCAGAAAGAAACCCTGTGTCAGCCTGATACATCTCATATGGTTGCTTCTCGGGTTCACCAAATGTATCAAGAAGTTCAACAAAAGGATCATCTTGTACATTCGGTTCTTTTGTGTCCGGCTCTGGGCCTGCAAACTGCTCCAGAACGTTAAATCCCTTGAGTTCTTTCATTACGGTGCCACCATTTCATCATAGTTAACAACTGCTTCAGGATTAGGTTCTTTATCAGGAACCTGCTGCTTCATCAGTTCCACAAGCAGGTTGTATACTTCAGGACTCAGTTGCTCCCTGAATCGTTTCAGTTGTGCATTCCTCGATGCCTTCGGGAGAGCAGCAAGTTTAGTTGCAGACCTTTGAAGGACATTCATCTGGTATTCAGTCAGTGTTCCCTGGTTATCTTCAGGTGTAGCAGAAGGAGTACCTGAGATTTGTCCAAGGAAGTTCTGGTAAGAATCAGATACAGCAGCCTTCCAGTTTGCATACTGTTCCTCAATGTTCTCACCAGGCATACTTGTGACATCAGGTGTAGCCTTCATGGCTGCCTTCAAGAGGTCAACCTTATCTTTCATGTTATCTTTTTGATTCATTTTGATTAAACCAAGGTCAACCCCTGTGGCAACAATAGCTGCATCTTCTTCATTGTCAACCTGACCGGATGACAGGAGGTACTGACTGATCTTGTCGATCTTCCTCTGATCCTTAATGTCAGCTACAATGTTTTCATTGTAAGCCTTCTGTGCTACCCTAGAGGGATCATTTTGGAACTTATCGAGTTCTTTAGCTGCCTGAATATCAGCCTGCTTGTTAGCCTTATATGTTTCTTTATTCAAACGAGCCCTGAGTTTCGCGAGGTGCTCTTCTCGTTTAATCTTGATTTTCTCCATCTGCTGTTGCATCTCAAACTTCCTTTGTTCATCAATGAATTTCTGGTAAGTACTACCAGCTCCTACAACAGCACCCAAGGCTCCTGCAACTAGATCAAGACTCATTGTTTACCTCTTTCATTTTACGTGTTGCATACTGATCTATAACAGCACGCTTGTCAGGTTCTGCAGGGACAGAGTGTTTCTGCATCAGCTTGTCACCAACGTTTCTCATCTCAGGTGTCATGAACTGCTCGGCATCAAGCTGAAGCTCAATAGGGTCAATCGTCTTGTTCTTCAGGCCATTCTGGATATACAACTGGTAAGCATCCTCCATGATAGCCTGAATCTGATCCTGTGAAGTGACCTCTTCTGTAAACACTCCAGCAGCATTACCAGTTTCAACCAAATCACTTATGAGTACAGATGATGCACCAAACTGAATATCAGTGGTAACATCCATTCCAGCTTGTTTCATCAGGTTAACCCCTGTTTCATTTACATGGTTTGCAGTTTGAGGAACTGTAATGAACGGGTCACCTTCAAGCATATTCAGGACTTCATTAGATGTCTTGTCATCATGGATCAGGTTAATGAGAACAGTTGAATACCCTTCGATCTTCTGTTTAACCTGGGGGTCAACCTGTTCCTGAGTCATCTGCTGATTTGTCTCTGGAGTCGTCTGCTGGGTTGTCTCTGGAGACAAAGCGGACTGTTTGTTATCCATCTTGTTTTCCATTACTTAAACAGCCTCCTTCTGTTTTTCAACCGTCTCTCGTAGTCACTTTTAGCATCCCTGATTGGCTGATAGAACTGGTCTCTCTGAGTATCAAGAGCTGACCGACTAGCATCAAGAGTCTTCAAAGTTCCTGCGAGTTCAGTGTCAAGGGCAGCCTTCTGTTTATCATATGCTCTTCTGGATTCCTTTTGAGCACGTTTAGCTTCTGCCATGAACTGAGAGTACAGCTGATCCTCAGTGTCTTTGAGAAGCTGGTGTAGCTCCTTACCGTATCCAGAAGATGTTCCTCTTGGCACTGTGTCTACATTATAGGCTTTCCCTTTTTCCTTCCAGTTCCCCACATAGGAGCCATCACCCTGGTTGAATACCTGTGTGTTAAGCCCTTCGATTACATCCCTTGGAAGATAATAGACACCTTCAAGACGGTTTCCAGTGTACACACGGACTGGCAAGAAGTCTCTCTTTGCCTCCTTCCATGCTTTATTAGGATCAACGATAGTGCCTTTCAGTTTCTTAAGAGCATCATTGTATGCAGCTTCAGCACTGGATCGTGATTTGTTAATCTCATTGACTTTCTTATTGTAGCCCTTCTCCAGTTTCTCAACAGTCTTTACGTACTCCACATGAGACTGTGGGTCCATACGGAAACCTACATCATCATAATAAGGACGATATGGTTTCAAAGCTGCATCATTCCCTCCCCGACGTAGCCTACCAGTTGACCTTCTTTCACGGGATCTTAGGAGTATTCTTTCATTAAGGTCCATTAGGTTCCTCCTTATCTAAAACTCCCATTCTGATATCATAGATTCCAGGGGTCGGTGCCTCTTCAGATACATCAGGTATCTCATTATCTGCCCTGGTTTCATCACCAGTTACAGCAAAGAGTGCTCTACGGTCTGCCTCTCGTTTCAACTGTTCTTGATGGGTCTCTTCCCAATTTTCCTGCTGGATATCAAACTGGCGCCTATCCTCGGCAATTCGTGCCATAGAAGCCTCATTCTGCATAGCAGCAGCTTCAAGCTGGGCAGCAAGCTGTTTATCGAGCATTTCAGACTCCTGAGCGTATTGCTTATCAATACGTTCTTTCTCTCGCTCCCACTCCTTATCCCTAGATGCTTCAAGGGCAGCCTGTTGTTTATCCTGTTGGTGAGATTGCAGTAGAGCAGAAGCACCTTGAGTTACGCTACCTGCAATCAGGGCATCAGTAAGACCAGAGCTGGAACCTACAGTCTGCATGGCTCCACCGATAGACGATGCACCAGCTCCAGCAGCAGCTTCACTTGCCATGACACCTTGGTATGTGGAGATAGCACCATATGTTTCACTAGCAGTCATTGATGTACTCAATGTTGCTCCAGACAATCCACCTGCCCATCCAGAGACACCACCAGTTACAGCACCTCCAATTGTTCCAAACAGAACACCTTTCCCAATATCTCCGTCTGTCAAAGCTGCAGTCAAACCACCAATAGTTGCTCCAACAATCGCACCACCGATCATTGTTGCAGTCACTGCTGAGATTGTAGTAACACCAACCCAACTAGCTACAGTGGTTCCAATTGCAGCCAATCCTGCAGAAATACCCATTGTTACCCTCTATTCCTTGTTAACTTGTAGTTCATATGGTTTACCTTTTTGGCTCCAAACATGATAGCCAACTGAGCAGCTTCTTTAGAAGTACAAGGGAGATAGTATACTTCAGAATCATCTTGTTCCAGAAGTTCCTTGAGAAACTTAATACACTCTCTCCCTCTAGTTTTCTTAGAAGCATACACATGAACCTCTGTTGTCTTAGAGTCCAGTTTGTGTCCAATGACAACAATACTTACATCATGATTATAGTATACAGTTGTATTCTGTTGGATACACAAACTGTAAAACTCTAGGAAACTCAACTGAGGCTCATATTCAGATACCAACTTATAACACTGTTGTATTACCATTGTGCACTTACTTTCAGATTCTGCAAGTAATTCTGCATGTCTGGTGTATAGGTACCTAATGCCTGTGCATCGAAAGTAATCGCAGAGACAGCCGTCTGAAACATATCGTTAAACAAACGGTTCATTGCTTGCCTGTTGCCACCAAAGTTATCAAGAAACTCAGGAGAAGATAGAAGCTGCTGAATAGAGATCTGGTAGTTATTCAGCAGATCCTCAGCTCTCTGGTTGAAAGCCTTCTGTGCATCCGCAGATACTTTCATTTCCTCCAGATACTTATTGGCTTTCAATACGGCATCCTGAGTTACATAGTTCCATTGGCTTTGCAGATCATTCAGTGCAACTTGGGTCTGCTGATCGAGACCTTTCAAATCAATAGCCCAAGCATCAGAATACTTCTTGGCAATAGCATCATTGGTTGCCTGCTGTTGCCGAAGATCTGAAGAAACTGCCGCTTCATACTCAGTGCCGATGTTCTTATAAGTCTGAAGCTGCTCGTTCTCTTTCAGTTTCCTATATGTCTCTGCATCCTGTTGAGCAATAGGCAATGCAGCGTCAATAGCAGCAGCCTGAGATGCACCAATCGCCATAGACGAATTCAACAGACCCATCCTGTTCATACCCTCTAGAGCTTTAGCTTCAGCTCGTTTCATATAGGAACTGTCAGAATCCAACAGTTTATCTAGCTGTGTAGATACTAGAGTATTAGGGTCTTCAAACTCAGTAGATGAAACGACATCAGGTCGATTACCTACATTGTACTTTGTGAATTCTGGAGTATCCTCTGCTCTCCTTTCGTCAGCTAGAGCTGAATACTCCTGTTGAACTGAGGGGACATCAGGAAGGTCAAGAGCAGAATTGTACTCATAGTCCTTCCGGTCTTCCCCATAGTTTTCCAAAGGTATAGTTGCCATTTGTTACCTCTTATGCAAATATGATTCCAGCGGATGATAGCGTGTTAACAGCAATATTTGTCGTAGTCTGACCAACAGCACCATTCATTGCAATCTTTCCACCACCACTGACAGCATACGCATATATTGAAGTTCCAGATACATTAGACGCATAAGCATGAACAGTGGACGAACCAAAAGCTGCAACTCCACGTTCACCTCCAGAAATAGTTGCACTACTCACAGCAACAACAGACTGAAGTGCATAAACAGCAGAATATGCATTAGCGTCTGCAGTTGATATTGAAGCATTAGAAAAGATTACAGACGATCCAGAGATAGCATATACAGCTTGACCAACAGTAGCAGAGATGTTAGATCCACTAAAAGAACCAGTCACGGTGGAACAATTGAGAGTTCTTGATCCTAAACTGGTGTTCAAGTGCTTAATGATACAGCTAGTAGCAGACACCATGCTGTACTTTAGGTCAACTGTAATGTCCTCTGAGTATCCTGTCAGTATAGCCGATGTGAGATCAATTGTACATCGGACTGCAGTCAGAACTTTTGGTGCTCCATTACATGTAATAGTTAACCCTGGGATATCAACTGTAGAGTTCTCAAAGGAACATACAGTATCTGCAGATGTCATACCAACGCCAGAAGAGATTAAATCTGCAGAACTGGTAACCTTGAAGGTGGAGTTGAGTGAAATGAACAACTTACTGAGAACTGTCAGTCCTGCAAAAGACCCCAAGAAGTTACAGCCATCGAGACAAGAGACACCATTGTTAGCAAATGTTCCACCTACATTAGATGCTAACTTGACCTTGGCATTAGATGAAGCCTTTAGAATCCAATCAAGATTGGTTGTAACCGAAACTGCATCTATTACACAATCAAGCTCACCACCATATACATCAAACAGTGTCCGAACAATACCATCTGTTTCAGTGTAGCTAATGCTTTCAATGATAGTTGTGGTATTATTAAAGGAGAAACGACCGTTAGTAATAGACACTGCAGGAGTATATACCCTGCTTCCACGTGATGCAGTAATGTCTCCAGAGACACTATCAGACGATCCATTCCAAACACAATTTCTCCCAAGAGACACTCCAGGGTTCAATGTGCAATTTGAAGTTTCAAGGAATGAACCAGACTCCAATGTCACTGAAGAATTGTACCCATCTGCTGAACAAGTGACATTGCTAAACATTATAGCAGAGTTACTTGTAGCTTTGGCTATTTGGGATACAATACCAGCAGAAGATAAAGTTTTGTTAATCGTCAAGCCATCTGCAGCAAACAATTGAGAACTGTTGTTCAGAAAAGCAAACCCAGCAGTAGCAACAGTTACAGTTCTATTCTTAATGTTAACTTTAGATCCCTTATTTGCCACAAAAACTGTAGAATCTGCAGTAAGCAAATTAATACCACAGTCTACAATCGGACTAGAAGCTCCCCGAAGTTCAATAAAAGGTTTCACAAGAACTCCTATAAATGGGTAATCAACTGCAGACCAAGAAGATCCATCTACAGGAACTTGAGCATCTTCAGCTTGAATTGTGATCCAGCTCATGTCAACATCTTCAAGAACAATCTGGTCACTAATAGTTGTCCCTGAAAGGATGTTAACATAGGCTCTAACAGGAGTACTCTTATAAGTTGACCTATACAAATTGTACAGGTAATCAAGAGCATCTGTCAGAGTCAAGTAGTTACCACCAGTTCCAACAGTTACAGTGACACTAATGGTCATTGCTTCCAGTTTACCTACAGTACTCTGTACAGCCTTCTGTGCCCAATGATAAGCCGAGTACTCAGTTGTCCCAGGGACATACGTATCCTCTGGTGTATTGGCCCAATTATAGGACTCTATTGCACTATTTGCTGCTGCAGTCTCACTATTAGCTGCATTTGTTTCACTAGTAGCTGCAGCAGAAGCACTGCTGCTTGCAGAGGTTGCACTATTGGCAGCATTGGTTTCACTTGTAGCAGCATTGGAAGCACTAGTGGCAGCATTGGTTTCAGATGTAGCTGCATTAGTCTCACTGGTAGCAGCATTAGAAGCGCTAGTAGCTGCAGAAGAAGCACTACTGCTTGCAGAGGCTGCACTGTTGGCAGCATTGGTTTCAGATGTTGCTGCATTAGAAGCACTAGCGGCAGCATTAGACTCAGAGGTTGCTGCATTAGCTTCACTGGTGGCAGCAGCAGTTGCACTATTAGAAGCTGCAGTTGCACTATTGGCAGCATTAGTTGCACTATTAGAAGCTGCAGTTGCACTATTGGCAGCATTAGTTGCACTAGTGGCTGCAGAGTTAGCACTGGATGCTGCATTGGCTTCTGAAGTTGCTGCATTGGAAGCACTGGTGGCAGCATTGGAAGCACTATTGGCAGCATTGGTTTCAGAAGTAGCCGCATTGGAAGCATGGGTTTTTGCAGACTCACTTGCAGTATCTACAGTGCCATCCGCAAGTTTAATCCCAAGACCTGCTCCTTCTTCTGCCCAGGACTTAGCCTCAATAGCATAAGCTCTTGCAGAATACATGGTGGCAGTAGGCTCAGGAAGGACACCCTGGTCCGCAGTAGCCCACTGGTTCGCTGTACTCTGATTAGACAGCAATCCGTCAATTTCAGATTCAATAAGATCAAACGCTGTGTTACATTTCTGAGTCAATGCATTCACATCGTCAGCATATGCAACAACACCATCGAGAACCTGAAGAGAGGACTGGTCAGTGAAGTATCTGTTTGTATCAGGTCCAATTGTAATAGCCATTGTTTACCACTTTATATTCCTTTGTTTGTATAGAATTGACATATTGTTCAGTACGTGCGGCTGGTGGATCTTAGAAGATGTGGTTACCAGCAGAGACATATTGTAGCCATAACCAAGTGAATACATTTCAATAATCTCTGCAAGTTTACCAACCCAGTTAAATTGGCCCCACACATCTAATCCCCAAATACCACCAGATCCAGAAGCATAGTAAGCTATGGATTCACTTGATGGGACATCTGAATCTCCATAATCAAAAAGGGCCTGGAAGGTTACCTTAGTTCCTTTTTGTGCAGTTGCCTCAAAGACAACCTTGATGAACTGCTTGTTTACCATTGGCATTCCATAATGATAAAAGGCGGTTTGCAGTCGGGTCATCAATAGATCGCCATCAAAAGAACAAGCTGCAGAGTGTTGGATACATACATAACCATCCTGTGTTCCAAAGATGAAGCACTCTCTGTCAAGCCTCTGGATGAAACCATATGTTACTGAGTTGATAGCAAAGTCAAGATCAAAGTAGCCTCTGCCAACAACCCTTTTCTGGTCATCAAATGTCAAACTCAATCCCTTCCCGCTTGATGTAAACACAAGGTACTGATTGGTTGCCTGGTTGGCAACACCAGAAAGGATTGAAGACTTCAGATCACTATATTTAGAAGAAACCTTAGATCCTATGTCATTGGCCTCAAAGTCACCAAAGGCAGATGTAGTCTCTAAGGTTGAGATTCCACGGTTAT
>JALVUT010000262.1 GCA_027035445.1 Thermococcus sp. | reverse complement strand
AGCTTTCTCCGTAGGAAACGGCTCAATGAATGGTGGGCTCGACAACGACATCATCAATGACTTCAATCTTTGAACTCCAAACGCTTCCCTTTCCCCTGGCTTCAATCTGAACTGAGGACAAAAACGGCCCCGTAAGCAGGTTTTCGGCTTTTCCCTGGAATACGAGCCACACTGCGGGACTGCAACCTTTTGCAGTTAAATTTAAGGTTATCCCCCTGCTTGAATTTCCAGAGAAATCCGTTTCAAAGTAGGATCCATCGCCGTAGAGAGAAGACTCGTCGAGGGGGCGTTGGGTATATATCAAATCTCCCGGAGCGGAAAGCTCGGCACAGTAACTATCGGGCGGTTCCGGCTCCGAAATGGTCGGCCTTTTCAGCGAATCAAGGGAAAAGATTCCCTTCTGGAGGGGAGAGAGGAGAGCTTCCATATAATTCTCAAGCTCCATGGCATAGGTGGGGTCTCTTCCAAGTCTCCTAGGAACCAGCACGGATAGCGACCAGTTGCCGTAATCCCACGGGATCCAAACCTCAAGCCTGTAACTTTCGTTTCCTCCCCTCAGGATGGCGTTCGGCAGAACGAGCTCACCGACGCCTAGACCACTGACGTCAATCCTCTGGGGGAGGCCTGCTTTCTTGAATATCGCCCTTATAGACAGAACAGTGCATTCACCTTTCTTTAGGTGCCCTATGTACATTATCGTACCGTTTTTGTAGCTGAAGTTTGAGATTGTGGCAGTGACAATTCGAAACTTCCCCACTTCTTTAGAAACGCTCTCAAGGAACCCTGGTGGATACGACTCAGGGGGGAGAATAACGTAGGTGGCGGCCTTTTTGTCTATCCACCCCCTGGGTGTTACGTTGACGGCCACGTTTTCATCGGCCAGCGGACACAGGAGGATGTGGATGGTGTATCCCGTGTTGTCGAGTATCTCAAGGGATTTTGAGTACACTTTGCCTGCGAACTTCACCTCAGTCCCTTTGATTGGTCTTGGGGCTTTGTAGGTCTTCTGACCCAGGAGTGCTATAAAAAGTGTGAGAAGGAGGAGAATTGCCAGTAGGTATTTTCTTACATCCTTCATCCCGAGCCAAGCCTCCAATTCTTGTCTCCATCCAGTTCAAATGACGCTTTTCCCTCAATGTACCTTTCCCACCAGCTTGGCTGAATAGATTCCATTGCTTCATATGCAGTTTTTCCTTTATCAAGCATTTCCCAGAACTTCTCCCCCTTTTGTTTTATCACGCTGAGAGAAATTGGCTTGTCAGTCCCAATGTAGACTTGATACTGTGCTCCGTGCCTGAGTTTAAATGAATCACCGCCTAGGACAAATATTAAAGCACTGCTGAAGTCTGCATGAACATTGGAGTATAACATCAGGTACAGTTCTGTTGGAACGTAGACGCGTTCCCTTATGGAGAACCTCCTCCCGTTGGGAGCTTCCAGTTCCTCGAGGAAGGTCATGGTATCCGGGTCAAAGAGGCCCTTCTCTATATCCTCGTTGGTGGTTTCCTTTATCCGTCCAAGGGCGCTTAAAGCAGTTAGGAGAAATTTCCCACCCGGCCTCAGCGAATCATAAACATTCCGCAGTATCGCAATGTCGTGCTCTATTGGATTGTCTCCCGAGCCTATAAGCGAGAAGGCACCTCGCAGAGACAGATGACCCCGTCGAACTCACCTTCCCTTCTGAACTCGGTGGCATCGGCCCTGGCGAATTCCACTTCAGCCCCTGCACTCTCGGCCCGTCTTCTGGCCTCATTCAGCATCCCCTGGGAAATGTCTACGCCGGTGACCTTGTATCCCTCTTTGCCAGCTCTATGGAGTGTCTCCCAGCACCACACCCCATGTCCAGAATCCTCGCACCTGCAGGAAATCCAAATTCCCGTACTATAAACTCAATCTCCTCCGCGGTGTTCTTTGTAAACGGCTCATCCAAGTAATGCGGCGCTTCTATGTCAAAGAATTCTTCCATCACGTTCTCTTTCATGTGTCTCCCCGTCACCCAGTAAACAGCTTCCTTAAGTAGCTTTCCCCGTGATTCTTAGATATCTGGTTTTGACGTAGGAACTCTCTGATAGCGATCCTTTGAAGAACGAGAGCTTTAGGCAAGTTTCCAGGTCTACAAGGTTCTTGTTCCCGGTCTTCATGGTTTTTCCCTTTAGCCGTTAGGGGGTAAAGATTGCTAAGGGCGCTGCCTGAGCTGGAGGACGTCCGATAAGGCCACGAAGAGACCGGGAAGGATTATTGTCCAGGGGCTGATGTTCCAGCCGAAGGCTATCAGGGCCAGCCCAAGGAAGATATATGTTGTGATGGCTGTCAGCCCCGCTTTGGGTGTACCCCCCCGTGTTTTTGAATAGAAATAGATTAGAAAGGGAATGCCCACAACTATGATCACTCCAATCCAAGTGTTCATTTTTATCACCCCATATTTACCCTCCATTTGCTGATGGTCTGTTCTCTTCCCATCTTTCGAGCAGAATTAGCAGAAGGCCAATGGTAAGGCCAGCCATAGTAGTTGCTACATCGACTTTCCCGAGCACCAGATAGCCGGAGAGAACGTATCCAGTAGCAAAGACGACAAGACCCGCAGTGTGTGCCAGTACGTTGCTTTCAGTCCACCGCCGAACTGCGAAAACCGTTCCAACCATTATCCCCACGGATAGAACGAGGGAGAGGGATATCTTCAGTTTGAAGCCGTGCGGCTCATTGCCAGTCCAGACCAACGAGAGGAGCAGAATCAAGAAGATGAGAATCAGGAAAAGAGATACCTTCTCCTCGGGCTTCATGTCACCTCACCGCCGGCCATCTTCATGTTATCCAACTCCTCTGGAGGCTTGAGACCTCTCCCTGAAGACAGTTATGAGTGTCTCTTAGATGGTTTTCCTCATTACCCTACTCTTTAGATATCCTGCCCAGACAAGTTCAGCAGTCATTATTAAAAGAGCCGCTAGCACACCAACTTCGGAATACTCCCAAGCTAAGAACCCAATTCTGGACAGGAGCAGTGTCACCGCTATAAAGACTATAGCACCCATGATCTTTGCCCTCGTGTGCTCTATCCGGGGTTTTTCGTATAAGTATACAAGCCAAAAAAGCAGAATTGAGAAGACAGCAGACAAGAAGTTTTTGATAAAGCTTTCGTTCATTTTTTTACCCCCTCAGGGCCCTGGAGTCCAGCCTTGACAGTACGATCCCCACTGATAGCATGATTCGTAGATACAGAACGCACACCAAGTAGCAATACACAGAATGTTATCTCCACATATTCCACAACATTCTGCTGCTTTTATAATGTCAAACTTGCAACAATACCAATGACATTGACCCAGAAATCCACAGTCAGAGTTACTCTGACATTCTTGACTACATGAGTTGGAGTCCAGTTTCTTTAATTTCCCATTGAGGTACACAGCATTGGCCTTAGCGATATTTCCTGTAATAGCATACTCCACCCCAAAAATTTTCACTCCTTGTACTGGTTTTGAGAATTCGTAGATGGCAATCACGTGCTTTTTATCCTTCAACGGGATCCCCATGGCGAGCATGGTTACTTTCTCGCCATTGTAATCAATCGTATGCTTGACAACCTTAACGTGAGAGTAGTCAACGTCCCAGGGTTTTACCAGCTTCCAGAAGTCTCTCGTCGTAACCAGCTTGAAAAACACGTGAACTCCGGACCAGTTCTCTTGAACCTTGCTCACTGGTTTTGTAACTGCAAACGGGTTTACGCAACCCTTAACTTCCGGGTACTTGGGATAGCTTACCACGTAGGCACCGTACGCTCCAATCACAAGCAGGGCTACAAATATGGCCAGTAACGCACGCCTCCTCATCGACCCCCCCCAACGGGTTTTATACTTAAATTATGATAGTTTATAGTATATAAACGTTATCTAAACCAAAGGTTAACAACGTACACATCTTAAAATTGCCCCAACTTTGACCATAGTTATAAAAGCTTTAACAGTCATTAATGGTTTTTAACACTCAAACTATTAAACATCAATGGCAAGAGAGTCCAGAGAACGGCCAAAGTAATCTTAAACATCCTAATAAACGTGTGCTAATCTACTGAGAAATGGGCATAAAGATGGAGAGAAGGTTTTCCGGTAGCCCTCCAGTATAATTCGAATGTACTCTGCCATCACCTGGATTTCCCCGGCACGGACTCTCAAGACACGTCAGGGGGAAGGTGTTCCCTCCCTCGTCCTTTTCCCCCATCTTTTGAGCAGGAGAAGAACGCTCCCCACGGCAATACCAACCACAGCAGGCAAAACGTCTATTTCCCCAAGAAGTATGTAACCCGACGCCAAGTTTCCCACGGCAAAGACCAAAAGTCCCGAAGTGTAAGCCAATAGCGTGTTCCTCCTCCACCTCTGAACCACAAGAATGACGCCAACTGCCAGCAGCACGGGCAATATTAGCACGAGAGAGACCTTCAGCTTGGTTTCGTACTGCCCGTTGCTCGTCCAGACTAACGAGAGGAGTAGAACCATGAAGATGCCTGTTAAAATAAAGGATGCTCTGTCTTCCGCTTTCATCGGCATCCCCCACGGGTTCCACACTGGGTGTTCTCCCTCATCCTACATAACACTTTCGCTTGAAAGACGCAGAGGATTGATCGGTTTTATCTCTTCACTATGGAGGTATGTAACACTTGGGGTTCTCCTTTTCGACACCCATCGAAGCACTCAAAAGACTTTTATACTTAACTGGCCATCCATCAATGGACAGATGTAAACGGTGGTAACCATGGAGGCACTTGAGAGGGCCCTTCGGTGGGCTGAGGAGAACCTGAAGGTGGACTATATAGAACTGCGCTATGAGGACTTGAGAAAGACGACGCTTGGATTGAAGGACGGTGTTTTCACGAGCTTTACCGGCAAACTCAACCGGGGGATAGCTATAAGGGTCTTGGCAAATGGGGCATGGGGCTTCTCCTCAACGAGTGACCTTGCCAACCTAGAAAAGAAGATCGAAGAGGCCTACAAGCTGGCCAAAGCGGCTGCGACCACGAAGAGGGAGAGAATAGAGCTGGCTGAGGTGAAGCCGGTCGAGGACTTTGTGAAGAGCAGGATGAAGGTCAGGCCAGAGGAAACGGACATCGATGAGAAGGTCAACCACCTCAGGGAGCTGGAGAGGCTTCTCAAGGAGGACGAGGCCGTAAAGAGCGTGCAGGTAAGGTACGAAGACGGCGGCGGCAGGAAGCTCCTCCTCACCAACGAGGGCACGAGGATAGAGTGGGATTACAACTACCTCTATCAGGGGGTCTATGTCACCGGAAAGGCCAATGGAAAGCTTGCGATGGCAAGGGACAGCATAGGGGCGGTTGACTACGGCTGGGAGCTGATGACTGACCACGAACCGAACGAAAAGGTCACCGAGCGCTTATTGAGAAAGATGCACAGCCAACTTAAGGGAATCGCTCCAAGGCGCGGCGAGTTCCCAATAGTTGCCGGTCCTATAGTCGTTGGAATCATAGCCCACGAAGCGCTGGGACATCTGGCAGAGGCCGATTTGACGATAAATTCCCCCTTCAAAGATCTGATCGGGAAGCGGATCGCCCCGGAGTACGTCACGATGAGCGAGCGTCATGTTGAAGGCGGCTTTGGAAACGACCGCTATGATGATGAGGGCGTCCCGGTGAGGGACATACGCATCATCGAGAATGGAGTCCTTAAGGGGATTATGCTCAACCGCGAATACGCCCACAGATGGAACATGGAACCGAACGGCCACGCAAGGGCCGAGAGCTACCGCTATGCCCCGATAATCAGGATGAGGAACACCGTCTTCGAGCCCGGTGATCACTCCCTTGAGGAGCTGATAGAGGACATCAAGTTCGGCTACTACGTGGTTGACTTCCGCGGTGGCCAGGCCCAGCTCAACAGCGCCTTCCAAGTCGGGGTTCAAGAGGGCTATGTCATCAGGAACGGGGAGATAGCCGAGCCTATAAGGGACACGTCAATAACAGGCGTTGCCATCGAGGCGCTGAAGAAGATAAGCGCCGTTGGAAATGACTTTGGCCTTGAGGTTGGCTTCTGCGGAAAGGGGCAGACGGCCTTCGTCAGCTCCGGCGGGCCTCACATGAAGTTCGACGGAGGAATACTAATCGGGTGAGGTGGTGAAGATGGAGAACCTGATAAGATTTGGCGGGAAGTTTTTTGACGAGCTTGAGATAGCCGTTTACCGTTCAAGGGATGTCAGCGCGAGCGTCGAGCTGAACGAGATCTCAATGGCCTCATCAAGGAGCGGGGCGGTAACTGTAATCCGGGGGATCAAGGACAAGCGTCTCGGCCTGGCTGTAATTGACAGTGAGGAGCCGGAAAGGATCAGGGAGGCCATTGAGCAGGCGGCCAAGATGGCGAAGCTCAACAGCCCGGACGAGAACTGGGTTTCCCTTCCTGAGCCCGAGGAGTACAGGAGAAAAGTAAAGCCGAACTACGAGCTCAAAGATGTCTCACCCGATGCCCTCGTTGAGAAACTCGTCCGCGGCATAAAGCTCGCCCGCGAGAAGGACGAGAATCTCATAGTCGCTGGAGGAGAAGGCGGTGTTGGATGGGAGGAGAGCAGAATCCTGAACTCCCACGGGATAGACATTTCTCAGGAGGGTGGGGCGGCCTTCTTCTTTCTGGAATTCGTCGGTAGGAAGAAGGGTATCGTAACCCCAGGTATCTTCGACTTCGACGCTCGCAGGAACCTCAACTTGGACGTTGAAGGCGTTGTCGAGAGGGCCGTCCAGAAGGTCAGATGGGCCTACAACGTCGAAAAGAGCAGAAACGAGGAGGTGCCGGTTATACTTGGTCCGTGGGCGATTGCCGGCCTGCTGAGCTACGCCCTTTTCCCTGCGTTCAGTGGGGAGAGACTGATCAAGGGGACGACCCCATTGGCAGACAGGACCGGTGAGAGAATAGCAAGTGAAGTCCTGACGATCTATGATGACCCGTTCCATCCACTGACCATTGAGCCGATCATAGCCGACGGTGAGGGCGTTCCGACGAGGAAGAACGTCCTGATCGAAAAAGGCATCTTTAAGAGCTTTGTCTGGGATAATTACTGGGGCAGGATCCATGGCACTGGAAGCACCGGGAATGGGAAGCGCGACACGGGAAGCGGCGGGGTGAACATCGGATTTCACAGCATGGTCATCGAGAAGGGGAATCGGACGCTTGAGGATGTCGTGGGCGAGATCAAGAGGGGTTACCTAGTGGACGGCTTCCAAGGGGCGCACTCAAGCAACCCCGATAACGGAAACTTTGCGGTTACCGCAAACCCTGCCTTCCTCATCGAAGATGGTGAGGTCAAGGGTGCGAGTGTGTTCCTGATTGCTGGCAACATCTATGACATTCTGAGGGAGGCAAGCGAAGTCACAAGGGAGCAGACGGTCATGCCCTTTATGACAACCATGATAACACCCCACGTGAAGTTCGAGAACGTGAGGATAGCGGGGAAGTGACTAACCCCGCTCTATCCATCCCTCCACAGCAGGATCCCAATCAACCATCCCGCGATTTACAAGCTCTGCCGAAAGGTTTAAAGCAACTTTTTTAGGGTTTCCCTCCACAGCCTTTTGAACATTTCGTGGTTCTCAGATGGCTCGAAGACCCTTTCAATTTCGGGCTTTCTCCATGCCGCTATCGGGTCTTTCTTCTCATTCACGGCCTTTGCGAGCATGAACGTTCCGCAGGCCGAGCCATTAAGCTCCGCAGGCTTTATTATCCTCTTCCCCGAGAGGTCTGCGATGATCTGCAGGAATTCATTGCTCTGCGAGAGTCCGCCGTCTGCCATAACGCTCTCCACCCTCAGCCCTGATGCATTTTCAAGGGCACTGATGACCTCGCTGCACCTCATCGCAAGTCCCATTATGAGGGCTCTGATTATGTCCTCCCTCCCTGCCCCGAGGCTTATGTTCATGAGAGCTCCTTTAACCTCCGGATGGTTGTAGGGGGTTGAGAGACCGGCAAACGTCGGGATGAAGATCAAATCGCTCCCTTTTTCCTTTTCAAAAGCCCTCCCGAGCTCTGAATAGTCCTTCATAAGCCCGGTGCTGATGAGCCAATCCACCGCGGAGCCGGAGGCGTTGATCATGCCCTCAAGGAGATAAAGGGTTTTGCGCTTTGTTTTTAGTGCGACCATCGGATAAACAGCGGGAGCGGCAGGTTTGGGCTTTTCTCCAACGTTTATATCAATAAACGTGCCTGTTCCGTGGGTCATCTTCATGCTCCCCTCCCGAACGCCGGCCCGATAGAGGGAGGCCTGCTGATCCGCTATAACTG
>JALVUT010000261.1 GCA_027035445.1 Thermococcus sp. | reverse complement strand
CGTGGTGAAAGGAACCGACTTTGACTTTCTGTTTTATCCCAGGAGCGTCGCCCTCATCGGAGCCTCAAACGTTCCTGGAAAAATCGGGAACTCAATAATGCGCTCCATAACACTCAATTTCGAGGGGGTGGTGTACCCCGTTAACATTAAAGGCGGCGAGATAGAGGTCAACGGGAAGACGTTCCCGGTTTACCGGAGCATCAAAGACGTTCCCGGTGAGGTAGACGTCGCCGTCATAGCCGTCCCCGCTAGGTTCGTCCCTGACGTCATCGACGAGTGCGGTGAGAAGGGCGTTAAGGCCGCCGTCGTCATCTCGGCTGGATTTAAAGAGGCTGGAAGGGGGGACCTTGAGGAAGAGCTTGCCAGACGCGCCAGAAAGTGGGGAATCCGTGTAGTCGGCCCCAACTGTCTCGGTGTCACCAACCTCGATAATGGCTTTGACTGCAACTTCAACCCACCGGAGAGACAGGCAAGGCCACCCTTTGGAAAGGTCGCCTTCATGAGCCAGAGCGGTGCCTTCGGGGCAGCAATCCTCGATTGGGCGGCGCGCGAGAAGATTGGAATGAGCAAGTTCATCAGCCTCGGCAACATGGCCGACCTCGACGAGAGCGACTTCATGGCCTACCTCGGCGACGACCCCAAGACCGGAGTCATAACCGGCTACATCGAGGGAGTCAAGAACGGCAGGAAGTTCTTCAACACGGCCAAAGAGGTCACCCTTAAGAAACCCGTCGTCATACTCAAGAGCGGCAGGACCGAGGCGGGCGCCAAGGCCGCTGCTTCGCACACGGGTTCGCTCGCCGGCGCCTACAGGATATACCAGGCTGCCTTCGAGCAGGCCGGCGTCCTGGAAGCTAGAAGCATGCGCCAGCTCTTCAACTACGCCAAGGCCCTCGCCATGCAGAAGCCGGCCAGAGGCAACAGGGTTGCCATCGTCACCAACGGGGGCGGTGCCGGCGTCATGATGAGCGACGGCCTCCTCGAGAAGGGTCTCAAGCTGGCCAGTCTCAGCGACGAGAGCAACGAGCGCTTTAGGAAGGATATCGAGGAGGGCAAGCTTCCGCGCCACATGAGCTACAAGAACCCGATTGACGTCATCGGCGATGCCCCTTCGAGCCGCTACGAGGTTGCGATGCGCTATGCCCTTGAAGATGGGAACGTTGACGTTCTGGTAGTCATAGCGCTCTTCCAGAGCCCTGCCCTCGACGAGGGCATAGTTGCAGCCATGGAAAGGATGAAGGCCTACGGCAAGCCTATAGTCTTCGTCGCCCCGGGTGGA
The DNA here is from genome assembly GCA_027035445.1 of Thermococcus sp. The sequence goes on along the minus strand of JALVUT010000261.1, from coordinate 585 downwards.
GCCTACCCGCACAAGATGGCCAGGAACATCGAGCTCAAGGGTGTCCCCGTCTACGAGACGGTTGAGGACGGCGTTGACGCAGTCTCCGCCCTCGTCAGGTACGGTGAGTGGCTGAGGGAGAACGGGAAACTCTGATAGTCATTTTTAGTTCGAATAGTATCTTTATCCTTTGTTTTCTCCATTTAGATGATATTATCCCCTATTATTTGACAGGCTATGTTGAACCATAGCGATATTTTTGTTTCATGGTGAGAAAATGACAGAAAACTTTAAGTATTCCTGAGGTGAGAAAATGACAGAAAAACCTCAGTTTAAGAAGTTCCTGGCGTTTGGATTTTTTATCCTTGTTGTTGGGTTGGTTTTTAGCGCCCCGTTGAATGCTGCAGTTGAAGTTCAGAACGGTACCATTACCTCCGTGGAGATAAAGTCCCCCTGTGCTGCATTGGAAGGGGGAATACACAGCAGTCATTCTGGGCAGTGCATACTCGTGTTATGATATGAGCAAGATTGCATGCCATGCCCTAGGCAAGTGTTGAGAGGTGGATCCATATGAAGGTCATGGTCCAAAACCGCAGGCTGGTAATG
>JALVUT010000260.1 GCA_027035445.1 Thermococcus sp. | reverse complement strand
TGCTTGATAAAGTCACTTACAATAGGAGCCGTTTCATTGAGGATGTGATTCTGGCAAGGCTTTCACTCAAGAACGGCATTTTTAGAGGTGAAGGACAGTTGTGGAGCCGGGACCGGGATTTGAACCCGGGATCTGCGGATTACGAGTCCGCCGCCCTGCCGAGCTAGGCTACCCCGGCACAACCGATGCATTGGAAGTAAGTTGAGTTTATAAGCTTTTCCCGGTCCCACGCCTACGGTTTGGGGGTGTGAATGGCAAGGAGCAATACGGACAGTCCTATCAAAAGGCCGACGACGGTCATCCTTTGGATGTACCTCACGTGCATGGTCCTGGCACCCTCTGGTATTCTCAGTGTGCGGCCGTCGGTAACCTTTACGATAATGAACGCCAGCATAACACCGGTCATTGCATCGTAAACCCAGTGATGGCCCAGAAGAACCGTAGCAAACGGTATAATGGAGTCCATAAGGATCAAGACTTTGGCACATACCTTGTCCCTGTGATGCCATACAGTCAGCAAGTTGATGATCGCCACCGTGTTGTGGAGTGAGGGAAGGACAAACTCGGGTCTGGTCAGGTAGGTTCTATTCGGATAAAATCCGGGAATGTGATAAACGTGATGGGGCGCGTAAACGTAAAAGAGGGAGTAGATCACACCGCATGAAACGTAGGCAAGCAGGTACCTCATGGCCAGCTCATCGGAGGCCCTTAAATCCCTCCAGTAGACAAGGACGAAAAATACAGTGAGGGCTATCGATCCTGTAAAACCCACGTAGTAGACCACCCTCAGGGTGAGGTACAGTAATGGTATGGAATGGGTGAAGTTCACCACGGTAACAACAAACGACCTTGATGTCAGGGGCAGTCTCAGGAGTTCCTGGGTTACGTTCCTGCTGTGGCTCTGGATCAGACCATACGCAACGGTAAACGCAACCCAGCCAAGGTACAGAATGAGGAGAATGTTTAAGCGAACTAGGACGTCCCTATCATTGAGAGAGGACCTCACCGCCCTGCTGACCCCGGCAAGTTCGTCCTTTAGCCTCTCCATCATCCTGACCAACCACTCCAACTTATTAAAGGTCATATTTAAACGTTTCTGAGTTGTATTTGGGAATGCTGATGGGCTCAAGGGGTTGCATGTATTCAACTAGTCATTGCTCACAACCTTTTTATGGTTTATGGTTTAACGTTCCCCGGTGAATAGGATGGAAGTCACTATCCCAAACTTCAGGAGGATATGTTTTAAAAACGTGCTTTTTGATCTCAACGGCACCCTGGGAAGCGGCGGACACGTGAACGAAGAGATAAAAAACCTCCTCAGGAGGCTCGCAGAGAGGTACACAGTTGTTGTTCTGAGCGCGGACACCTTCGGTACCCTCAAAGAGGAGCTTGAGGGCCTCCCCATACGAATAGAAAGGGTCTCAAGTGGCACTGAGAAGGCCCAGATAGCTGGCGATTACACCCCGTACGCAGCAGTAGGAAACGGGAACAACGATGTTTTAATGCTTAAAGGGGCAGAGCTGGCCTTCTGTGTTGTTGGATCCGAAGGAGCAGCGGTTGATGCACTTCTTGCGGCAGATGTGGTTGTCAAAGACATCAGAGATGCAATTGCAATGCTCCTAGATGAGAAGAAACTCATAGCAACACTAAGAGGGTGAGCTATGGAATACCTCACGCTTAAAGGGGCAGGGACGGCACAGCTCGTGGTCAAGAGGTCCGTCTTCATAGGCTACGCCTCACCCGCCAAGAGTGAGGAGGAGGCAAAGGCGTTCACATCGAAGGTAAAGGCCCACCACAGCGACGCGACTCACAACGTTTTCGCCTATCTCGTCAACGACGGGGAGAGCTTCGCGGTTAGGTATGATGACGATGGAGAGCCAAAGGGCTCCGCTGGAAAGCCGATTCTCAAGGTTATCCAGAACAAAGGCTTAAGCAACATCGTCGTTGTTGTCACACGCTACTTTGGGGGCATAAAACTCGGCTACGGCGGTCTGATTAAGGCCTACAGCGATGCCGCCAGCCTGGCCATCGAAAATGCAGGGATAGTGGAGGTCTATGAACCGGAGCGCTTCGAGGTGACATTTCCCTACAACCTCTTTCACACTGTCAGGAAGACCGTTGAGAATGGCGGCGGAAAAGTCGTTGGAGAGGAATACGGGGAGCTTGTAAAGTTCATCGTCGAGACGAGGAGGAGCAAAGCGGAACCGCTCATGGAGCTTCTCATGGAGAAAACAAAGGGAAGGGTGAGACTGAGGCCTCTCTTTATGAAGAGCCTGTGAGAAAGGTTTTTATTTTTACATGCCATGTAACTTACATGGGGTGTAAATTACATGGCATGTAAAAAGTTCTTCACGACCAAGCCCGTTATGGGGGAGGAATGCCTCTGGGGTACTGAACACAGAAAAACTGTTGACGTTCTCATAGAAACTGTCCTCAGGGGAAACGCTTCCCTCCTGCTCGGGCCGAGGCGTGTTGGAAAAACGAGCGTTGTCAGCGTCATGGCAGAAAAGCTCAGAAAGAGAAGGGGACACCACTACATCTACTTCAACTTCTCCCGCTTTCTCGGGGCAAGGGGCATCTCAATAGCCGACATAGAGCCGAAAAGGACTTCTCTAAAGCTTATAACCACCAGTAAGAGTTACACCCTTTCCCTAAGGGATCTTAGCGTCGAGGTCAGGAAGACCAGCATCGAGGAGTTCTCCTCAGACTTTTCAGCCCTCGTGAGGGTTCTCTCCCAGAACTCAAGACTCGGCGTCCTGATATTCGACGAGGCCCAGGTGCTGGCGAGGCTGAAGAACCTTGACTTTCGCAGTCTTCTCCAAGAGATAACCGACAGCTACCCCAACATCTCCCTCGTGTTCACAGGTTCAATGCCCGGAATGCTGATGGGGTACCTCAACCCCGAGGCGGATAAGCCGAACTTCATGCGCTCGGCGGAGGTCTTTACGCTCCGGCGCTGGACTCCTGGAGAGGGGAAGGGATATCTGATGAAGGGCTTCGAAAGTTATGGAATCGTCGTAAAGGACGAGCTGGAGATTTTGAGGGCGGTGAAAGAACTCGGGGGAATCCCAGGCTTCATAGCGTACTACGGCCTCAACGTAGTGAACCTCCTCCGGGGCGGAAAGAATGTAGAGGAAGCTCTCCCCATTGCTTTGGAAGAAAGCAGGAAGTACGCACTCAGTGAGTGGAAGAAGGATCTAAAGGCGTTTCTGAACGTTTACAGCAGTCCGATCTACGTGGCCGTCCTTGGGGTATTGGCAGAGGCTTACCCCACTGCGTTAAGAGGGGCGGAGGTTTACAGACAGTTGGAATCGCTTGGAACGGCACCAACGAGGGTTCAGCACATCTACAAGTATCTGGAGATCCTCAAGAAGGCAGGATTCATACGCTCCTCTGAAAGAAAGTACTGGATCGAAGACCCACTCCTCCGCGAGGCGGTGAGAATCTTTAACCTCTAACTCCCGGTTCTTCGCTTTCTTCTCCCAGAATCCGCTCCCAGACCCTTTTTGCCGCCCACTTGTCCAGGAACTCGTTGAAGGTACCGCACTTCGGCGAGAGGACGCAAACGGGGCAGCCGTCCCTGCAGGAGCAACTCTTAAGGTGCTCGAGGCTCTTCTCCATGAGCTTTCCGGTGTTCTCGTAGATGATCCCGGCGAGGCCTGCACCCCCTTCGTTGCCGTCGTAGATGAAGACCACCGGACTTCCGACGTAGGGCTCTCCCGGAAAGCTCGCGTAGCTGTAGCCTCCGAGCTCCCTGCTGTCGACGTAGGTGAAAATCGGTGCTATCTTGATGAGGTTGTGTTCTATCGCATGGAGTGCGCTTCCAACTCCGTCCTTGCTGTCGATCGCTTTCTTTATCGAGAAGGCCAGCTCTTCGTCCTTTATCCCTGCCTTCTGGAGGGCATCGTCTATCCTCTTCTTAATCATGAAGCTCGTACTCCCGAGGTAGAGCGGGAAGATCCTCCTCCGGTCAAGGGTTTCGTAAAGGTGGAAGGCAGTCTCATCATAACCTTTCTCCGCCGCCTTCCTGAAGAACTCTTGGAACTCCTCACTCGGGACGTCCCTAATCGAGTCCGGAAAGACGAGCCATATTCCCCCTGTCTCGAACTCCCTCACGTGAGGTTTTTCGAACTCGACCTTTGCGAACTTCTCCCAGTTCAGGATTGAGAAGTCTCCCTCTTCCTCCACCCTTTCCCCGGTCGCGGGAGAGAAGATTTCACCCTCCAGAACTCCCTTTTCCCTGAGCTTCATCAGCTCGGCCACGTAGTTGCCTGTGTCGAGGCCCTTGATGGCATAGCCGGTATAGATGTGCCTCACCCTGAGCCTCCCGAGACCTATCTTCACCCCCTTATAAGACTTCTCCTCCTTAACCTCAAGGATTTCAACGTCCTCGCGCTTGCTGGCGAAGGTCTCGACATCCCAGAGGCGGTTTAGTCCTCTGGCAAAGACGAAGTGGAAGTTGCCGAGGCTTAAACGATCCTTCGCCATGTAGAGCTCTCCCCTGGAAAAGTAAGCCATTCCGGGCAGGAGAGAGCGATGGTACTCGTCCGTGTCGACCTCCTCTATGATGTAGCCCCTGAGCTTGAGCCAGTTTATGAAATTGAGCAGCTCACGCGTTGATGCTTTTTCCATCAGCCTGCCCCTTATCCACGGCTCGTCCTTCACGAGGAAGAAGCTCTCGTCGCCTGCGGTTCTGAGTGAGGAGTAGCTGAAGGCCGGCCTCCTGAGGCGGAGCTCGAGCTTCCCGGTTATGGGGTTCTTCTTGAGGTCGGCCTTACGCTCAATGACGAGCTTTTCGGCGATTTTCCTCTCAAACCCGTCCAGCTCGTCCCAGTCGAGGATTCCGAGCTCGGTCAGCAGGTAGTGGATGTGCTTTTTGGCTATGCGCTCGTTGTCCGTCTTTACCGGCATGTACTCGATTACCCCCTTTTCGAGCCTCTCCACAAGTTCATCAAAGTGCTCCCGGTAGTAGTAGTCGAGGCCGTTCCTCCTCAGGACGATGCCGTTAAGGGCCTCGCGGTCGGCCTTCCTGCCCGCCCTGCCAAAGCGCTGTATAAGGGAGAATAGGCCGTCGGGTGGGATACCATAGTTGAGGACGGCGTCGAGGTCACCAATGTCGATGCCGAGCTCTAGGGCGTTGGTGGTGAGGAGAACGAGGAGCTTTCCCTCCCTGAAGTCCCGCTCTATTCCCCAGCGGACGTTCTTTGGCAGGGTTCCCTTGTAGGTGCTCGTCCTGTGAAAGAGGGATGAGGTAAGGAGAAAGCGCATGAGCTTTTCAGTCCCCCTTCTGCTGTCGAAGAAGACGAGGGTCTTTATCCCCTCGCCTGCGAGCCTCTCAACGGTGGCCTTCAAAAGCTGCCTCCCATCGCGGTTCCTTGGCTCGAAGAGGACGAGGTACCTCTTCGGGAAGGGGTTGGTGGCCCTCGTTACGGCCTCAAACTTAAGCCTGAACAGCTTTCCGGCAAAATCCTCCGGGTTTCTAAGCGTCGCCGAGAGGGCTACTACCTGCGGTTTCACCCCGAGGCGCTTTAGCCTGAAGAGCAGTCTCCTAAAGAGCCACGCCGCGTTGCTCCCGAAGACGCCGCGGTAGATGTGGAGCTCGTCAACGACGAGGTAGCGGAGGTTCCTCAAAAGCCACTCGTAGTCCCTCCATCTCCGCAAGATGTTGTAGTGGAGCATATCGGGGGTTGTGAACACAACCCCGGGCTTCTCGCGGACTAGGTTCTTCCTCTCGCTCCAGGGGAGGTCTCCCGTCAGAATCCTCGCGTGAATGCGCTTTCCGGTCAGGTGGTAGAATGTGAGGTTCTGGAGGGAAAACTTCTCGAACTGGTTGTTTATGAGGGCCCTCGTGGGGTAGACGAGGAGGTAAGTCTCCCTCGGGTCCGAGAGGTAGGAATCAAAGATGGCCAGGCGAAAAATCTCGCTCTTGCCGCTGGCCGTTGGAGTCGTCACGACGATGTTTTTTCCGGAGTATAGCTTTTCCAGGGCCTCGACCTGGTGGCGGTAGAGGGTGAAACCCAGTTCGTCGAGGAGGGCATTTATCTCGGGGTTGTTGAAGGTGAAGTCGCCGGACTCACCCCCGCTCGATGGGGAGACGTGAACCCTCGCGATTTCTGACTTTAGGGGCTTAAAGACTTCGAAGAGGGACATGGGAAAAAGTTAGGAAGGAAAGGCTAAAAAGCTAACTCAGCCGGTCGGGCCTGTCCCGGCAGGCTTGGCTTTGGTGAGAATCCCTGCCCTGTCCCCATCCAATGGGCGTGGCATACTTCCCTAGAACGGCGATGAGTAATGGAGAGAATCTTTTGAGAACCTCCAGTAGTAGGTTCCCGGGGGGAGACAACAAAGGTTCCCTTGGTTGTGTCCACCACGGCCCTTGCGATGGCCATGTCTGCGGATTATCGCTCACATGCATCTGAAAAATACAGCGGCGGTTGTAATGGGCGGGGTCGGCATGTTGTGTTTAAACCAACGGGAATGGAGAGCAAAAGCCTCAACCCTCCCCCTCCGAAACAAACTCCTTGTAGTACTCGTCGAGAATGCGCCTTATAGTTCTCCCTATGGTGAGATAGTCCACCTCCCTCAGGTTTGCCAGCGAAACCCTGGCCGAGGGATGCGGCACGTCGAAGCCCTTCCCTGGCAGGAGAACAACTCCCGCCTCCTTTGCGAGCCTTATTATGAACTCCTCGGGCGGGAAGTTCTCCATAAACCACTCCGCGAACTCCCTTCCATAAAGTCTCTCCGCGAGCTCCTCCGTGTCGAGAAGGGTGTAGTAGTAGGCGTAGTTCAGGTTCTCCTGGGGTTCAATTCCAAGGCCGCGGTAGAGGGCCTCGTAACGGCGCCTAAGGATTCTCTTCACGGCCTTCTTGTAGTGCGCCTCCTCGTCCATCAGGGCGTAGAGCGCGAAGAGGACCATCTGAACCTGTTGCGGCGTTGAGAGGCCAGCCGTGTGCCTCAGGGCAACGTTCCTGCTGTCCGCAACGAGCCTGTCCATGAACTTCAGCTCCCTCGGGTTCGGCGTTATCGGGGCGTATCTCCCGTCAAGTTCCTTCTGAACTTCCTCAGGCAGCTCCCTGATCAGTCTGTCCACGATGTTATCCCTGTGGAGAGCTATCACGCCGAGACGCCAGCCGGTGGCCCCGAAGTACTTGGAGAATGAGTAGACAAGTATCGTGTTGTGGGGCAGGAGGGCGTAGAGCGACTTGAAACCGTCCACGAAGGTCGCATAAACGTCATCGGTGATGATAATAAGATCCGGCCTATCTTCCTCAACCAGCCGTTTGATCCAATTCAGCGTATCCCCATCGAACTTGACCGAGGTCGGGTTTCCGGGGTTGACGAGGAAGAGGGCCTTCACCTCAGGGTCGCGGAGCTTTTCAAGCTCTTTCTCCGGAATCTGGTAGTTGAACTCCGGATCGGCCCTGATCTCAACTATCTCCAGGCGGTAGGTGTCGAGCTTTGGAATCTCGAGGTAGGGACTGAATATTGGGACGGCCAGGGCTATCCTATCGCCGGGGTTTAGGACATGGTTGGCACTGAGAGACTCGAAGAGGTAGGCCATCGCCGCGGTCCCGCCCTCCACCGCGAAGAGCCGAGTCTCATCGGCTAGGGAGTATCCAAGATCGTAACCGGCACCCATCTCCTTGAGGAGGTACCTCGCGACGATCTTCTCGCTTATCCTGAGCATCCTTGGTGGTGAGGGGTAGTCACATCCAAGGTAGCCCTGAACCATCTCATGGAGGAACTCACCGGCGGAGAGGCCGAGATAATCCCTCACGTAACTTACCGCGGAGTTCAGAAACCTCGTTCCTCTCTCACTCCAATGATTCCTCACGAATATCTCGAAGCGCGCCTCTATACCCTCTCTCTCACAGTGGCCCCCGATGAGATCTCCCATGTACCCGAAGTGCCTCTCGGCCTCACTAAGCGCGAACTTCCCCAGCTGCAGGTACGCGTATCTCGGCTCCAGAGCCAGAAAGTTCGGGTTTCCCCTGCCGGCATTCAGCATAACCCTCTCAGACTTCCTTCCTGCAAGGTTTATAAGAAGATCCTTAAACTCAAAAGGACTCAACTCATCGAGCCTCTTAAGGTTCCCAAGGACGTTTTTATCACTACTATCCTCTCCCATTTTGGGCACCCGTTTTAATTCCAACCTGCTCAATATAAAGGTGTCCCAAAATCTTATACGCTTTTAGGGCAACCTAATCCGGTGGTGGTATGATAGCCTTCGGACCCGTTCCGTCGAGGAGACTCGGTAAAAGCCTTGGAGTGAACAACATTCCCGATAAGGTCTGCACCTACGCATGCGTTTACTGCCAGATCGGAAAGACGCTGAGGATGGAAATCGAGAGGAAGCCCTTCTACGAACCGGAGACGATTTTCAGGGAGGTTAGGGAGAAGGTCGAGGAGGCCAGGGAGAGAGACGAGAGGATAGACTACATAACCTTCGTTCCGGACGGCGAGCCAACCCTCGATGTAAACCTTGGAAGGGAGA
>JALVUT010000259.1 GCA_027035445.1 Thermococcus sp. | reverse complement strand
ATTCCATCAACACCACGAGCGAGAATACAGTTTTAGACTTAAGGATAGCCCTGTAGAAATTGTAAATTTCCATGTGATGGGTGTTGTAAAGGCAAAAAAGGTAACCATAAAAGAGAAAAGAAACCATATAGAAGAGGTTAATGAGGCCCTTAAGGAAGAGAGGGAGATTTTCCTTAATGGAAAAACTTCAACGCTCCCCGTATATGATAGGGATAAACTGCCTGTGAATGCCTCTCTCGATGGCCCGTTGATAGTGGAGGATCCGACCACCACAGTCCTCGTGCTAAACGAACAAAACCTGAAGGTAGATAGTTATGGAAACCTCATAATTGTGTCAAGGAGGTTATAAAATGGTAGACCCATTTACTCTGGAAATAATAAAAAATGGCCTGATAGTGGCCAACGAAGAAATGTTTCAGGCATTTGCGAGAACGGCAAAGAGTCCAGTTATTTATGAAGTCTTGGACTTTGCAGTTGGAATGACAAACGGCGAGGGTAAATTGATAGCCCAGGCCCCAGGTGTGCCAGCCTTCTCAGGAGTTTTGGATTTTGCGGCTCAGGAAGTACTTCAAAAATGGGGTGATGATTTACATCCTGGAGACATAATTGTAAGCAACGTACCCTATGAATCAGGTACCCATCTTAACGATGTCACTTTAACCCTCCCCATTTTTTACAGAGACAATTTGATAGGAATGGTTATAAACAAGGGTCACTGGAGCGAGGTTGGAGGCATGGCCTTTGGAAGTTGGAATCCCAATGCCACAGAGATATATCAGGAGGGTTTGCAACTACCCTGCGTGAAACTATACGAAGAGGGCAGACCGAATAGAGATGTAATAGACATTATCTTAGAGAACTCGCGATTACCCGATTATACATACGGGGACATGGAAGCACAGGCCGCATCCATGCGAGTTGCGTCCAAAAGAGTATTTACTCTTATTGAAAAGTACGGAATCGATAGTGTGTTAGAAGCAATGGATAAATTACTGAGAGATGGGGAAAAATATGCAAGATTAAAAATGAAGGAGTTGCCGAAAGGAGAGTTCGAAGTAGAAGATTACATAGACAGTGCCATAGCACAGACAGAAGAGCCTGTATATGTGAAAGTGAAACTAAAAATCACAGAGGATAAGTTTCTGGTAGATTTCACAGGGAGTGGAAAACAGGTTATGAGTCCCATAAACTCGCCATTCCCTGCGACAGTATCAGGGGTTAGGGAGACCTATATGGCAGTTACGGATCCCCATGCCCATCCCAATGCAGGGTTCTTTGCACCCTTGGAAGTTATAGCGCCACCGGGCACCATATTCCATCCAGTAAAACCGGCACCCACCTCCACCGACTGGGAAGCCATCGCATATGCTACGGATCTTGTATGGAAGGCTCTGGCACCCCATGTACCCGAGAAACTTACCGCTGGACATTTTGTCTCCATTTTAGCCACTATTGTGGGTGGTATCGACGACCGAACGGGAGAGCCCTTTGCAATAGTTGAGCCACAGCCAGGTGGCTGGGGTGCAGGCTATGATATGGATGGTACCAGCGGTTTAGTTGCCTGCGGAGACGGGGAAACATATATAGCCTCCTCGGAAGTTTATGAGAAGAACTTTCCCATCGTGGTGGAGAGATATGCTCTGAATACAATAGACGGAGTGGGGCATGGAAAATTCAGGGGGGGATTTGGAGTGATTCGCGAATATCGTATTCTCAACAGTCAGGCACTGGCAACTCTCCAGGTTGGACGTCACGATTTCCCGCCCTGGGGTGTTGATGGTGGTCTTCCAGGTCCCGGCAACAAAATATTCATTCATCGTAATGAAAAGATAGAGGAAATAAGAAGAATTTCTGCAGAAGTACTTAGAAAAGGCGATC
>JALVUT010000258.1 GCA_027035445.1 Thermococcus sp. | reverse complement strand
ACTGTGATATACACCATCTTGCCACATAGTTGGCGTTCGTACCAGCTATAATGGAGGCTACATCCATTGGTCTCTCTGGATTGCCGTAGGGCGTTGTCGGCGTTATCATTCCATGGGGTGTTGTTGGAGCTGCTTGTCCGCGGGTCATCCCGTACACCTGGTTATTTATCATTATAACCAGTAGATCCATGTTTCTCCTCGCGGCGTGGAGCAAGTGGTTCCCACCAATACTTGCAAGGTCTCCATCTCCACCTATCACGATAACATTGAGCTCAGGATTTGCGAGCTTGACACCAGTAGCCACCGGTATTGCTCTTCCATGCAGTGTGTGGAGGCTATCGGCTCTTATGAACGGGCTGGGTATCCATGAAGAACACCCTATCCCGCTGACAAACACGAATCTCTTTAGATCCTCTATGCCTAGCTCCATGAATGCTTGGAATAATGCATTCATGAGTATCCCGTTATAGCATCCCGGGCAGAAAGCTGTTGGTAGTACTTCTCTCCTTAGGTATTTGAGGCCGAAGTGCTCAGCCATTATGTCACGCCTCCAGGGCTTTTATTATCTCGGATGGATAGATCGGTATGCCTCCTCCCACCTTATTGATCACACGTATCTTGTTCCGCGGGCATACTTGGGCTACATCGTATACCAGTTGTCCTAGGTTTAGCTCTGGCACTACAACCTTCTCGGCATCGCTGAGCTCCTCCGCTAGTTTGTCATAATTTAGCGGCCACAGCGTTATTAGTCGGAGAACCTTTGTTCCTCCCACCTTTTCGGCAGCATCTATTGCTGGCCTACAAGTTGATCCGAAACAAACTATTGTTCTCCGTGCATCAGGGTCCCCGTACACCTTGTATTTGAATATCTTGTCTATGTTGCCCCAGATCTTCTCCTTGAGTCTCGTGACGAGCCTATAGTGTGTCTCGAACCCGTGGACGTCCCTGTATCCCCATTCATTATGGGTCGACCCCGTCACCAGCACGTAGTAGCCCTCACCGAGCCTCGGCATGGGAGGCGGTATCCTTGGATCCTTGCTGCCGAAAGGCGGCTCGTGATCGCTAGGCCTCCTCCGCTCAACTAGTTTATCAGCACCCCTTCTCACAACTATCTCTCTTCCATGACCGATGAACTCATCCATTAGGAATACAACGGGTACTCTGTAGGCCTCAGCTATATTGAAGGCCTCTATGACGAGATCATATGCCTCCTGGGGCGTCATAGGAGTGATCACGACCAGGTACTGGTCTCCGTGCCTACCCCACCTGGCCTGCATGAGGTCGCCCTGAGCAGACTTTGTTGCTTGTCCAGTGGCCGGCCCGGCCCTCATCACATCTACGATGACTAGCGGTGTCTCAGTCATAACAGCGTATCCTATGCCCTCCTGCATTAAGCTGAATCCAGGCCCACTGGTGGCTGTCATTGATTTCAGCCCCGCCCATGAGGCCCCTATGATCATATTGATCGCTGCTAGCTCATCCTCCGCCTGTATAAACACTCCTCCCACACGCGGCAGTTCCTTCGCCATTAGATGCATTATCTCACTGCTAGGCGTTATCGGATAACCAGCATAGAATCTACAGCCTGCATCTATCGCCCCGTACACGATCGCCTCGTTGCCGCTCAGAAATAATCTCTCAGTCACTGCTCACACACCACCACTATTGCTTGGTCTGGGCAGTACCACATACATTGTCTACAGCCTATACACTCGCCGGCCTGTTCTGGATTCCTATAACCTGTCTCGGGATTTATCCCGTTGAACCTCAGGGCGTTTCTAGGACAGATCTCTATACAGATACCGCATCCCTTACAGAGCTTCTTGTTGATAAACACCTTGTAGCGAGCCAATACCGGGTCCCCACGATACTTGTTATTATTG
>JALVUT010000257.1 GCA_027035445.1 Thermococcus sp. | reverse complement strand
CACATGGACCCAGGGAAATGGTGGGGCCCACACCCTGGGATCGGTGGGTCCAAAGAGCAAGAAAGACTCTATACCCACAAAAGCGGCCAAGTGGCTAACGCCTGAGTCATTTCCAATGTAGAAGCGCACCCCCTTTAAAAGTTCATAGAGCCCGTGTAGGTTAAATCCCCTCACCACTTCCGCCCCCTCAAGGGAAATGAGGGGCATAAAGTCTTGGAGCCTTTCTTCCTCACAAGGCCCCAAGACCACCTTTGGTCTTGTGTCTAGGAGGATCTTCCTAAGGCGCTCGACTGCCCCAGAAAACCGCTCTGGGGGCCAGCACTTGGCCCTCCCACCGCTTCCAGGGTGAACCACATAGTATTGTCCTAGGCCCCTCTCACCCTTCCCAGCAGGCCTAGGAATGTGGCTTGCAATCCCACCTGTATCTACTCCTAGAAGCTTTCCCACCTGTAAAAATTGATATTCATAGAGGGAGGGACACCACCCTTTCCCCCTTGGTGGGGAGGTGGAAATGACCTTTAATTTTCTACTGAAAAGCGTTCTAAGATATGCGACATGGCCACTGTCGGGCCTCCTAGAGAAGAGGAAAAGCGCATCGAGGCCCCTAAGAAATGGCGGAAGCTCCCCTCCATACACCCCTGCTACAGCGGATGAGTCCGACGGGACAAACTGCTCTGTCCCCAAGAGCCCTCCCACAAACCTCCCTGCCTCTCCTCGTGCCAATAAGATAGACTCTTCCATGAGGGAGGAGATGAAGGACATGGCAGGAAAGGAAATGAGTAGATCCCCAAGGGCCCCATCATGCCATATGGCGCACCGACCAGTTCCTCCCATCATGCCCTACCTGAGCTCACTCCATTTACCAATGCTCCACCAATGAGATGCGCCACGCGAATTGGCTCTGGAATGAGACCATTTACGCAAAAAAGGCGCAGGGTCTCCTCTGCTTCCTCCCTACTCAGGCCATATCTTTGGCAAAACACGCCACCTATGGGCTCCATAGGGCCAAGGGAGTGGATGATTGCTAGCTTCTTATCCCCATCCTTCACACTGGATAGTGCCCTCTCCATGGCATCCATATCTGGCTCCTTTCTCGCCACTACCAGGACAGGGCGGCCAGTCTCCTTGGAGAGCCAGGGCACGTCCACGACATTCAGACCTCCAAGTGCTATCCCCTGAAGCATGATGAGCTGGATGTGCCCTAAAAATTTAGACCCCACGATCCCCTGGGCCAATACTGTTGCTGCATCATCGCCATCTTCTGTGACTTCAAAGAGTATCACACCATGGAGATTCAGCCTTGCAAATACCGCCCCCACCACCTTGACCTTCTGGGTCATGGCCCTAAGGGTGCCCCGTCTAGGGACAAATGGTGCATCGTCTATGCCTATGACATTGGAAAAACGCCTTTTGGTCACTTTCTCGGGCAGCCAAGTACCGCAGAAACCTAAACAATTATTTAAGTCAAAATAAACAAAAAAGAGGCCTAATTAAACAAAATTTTAAATTTTCCATGCAATAAAAGGGTATTAAAGTTTTAACAATAACGGAAGAATAGCTTAGGGTCAAACCAGTGGATCGCCTAGGACAAGAAAGACAAACAGGGGAGCCAGGTCTTGGTTCTATAAAGGACGAGAGACTAACAGATGTACTTGGCACACTCCACAAACTCACAACAGCCATATTCAGCGATGCAATCCAGCGAAAACTCATCCTGGACAACCTGACAGAGTCTGTTTTTACAGTAGACCTGGACCTCAGGATCACGTCCATCAATAAGGCCGCTCAATTCCTGTTGGGCATAAGTGAGGATGAGGCCCTTGGAAGGCCTTGTACAGAGGTATTTATTGGACCAAGCGGTGAGGACTTTTGCATCATACAGCAGG
>JALVUT010000256.1 GCA_027035445.1 Thermococcus sp. | reverse complement strand
TTATTATAACTTCCCCTATGCTCTTAACAGCACTGACAGGGATTAAAAGCAGTCCCTCTTGGTCGGTGACGAACTCGCTAATATCTAGGTCTTCATCAGGCTCAGCAACTATTACGAGGATCTCTCCTGTTTCTCCATCGAAACTGAGGTCGTACACCCATCCGAGCCTTACTCCAGTGTCGGTAATAAGCTCAACATCCCTAAGCTTGGAAGCCATTATCTTGACCATTTCCTCCACCCCGTGCTTTAATCGTGTAAATCCTTGGGCATTAACGTATAAAACTTTTTCCAAAATGAAATGGATCAGAAGGTGTAGTAGTCCACTCCCCTTCCTTCTTCACCACGCTTCCCCTGCTTTCTGTTCTTCTCAAAGTTTCGGTAGTACTCCACCATGTACTGGTTTATGCTGGGTCTGATCTTCTTCAGGGCCGCCTCAAAGTCCTTCCTTGACACACGTAGCTTACCTAAGAACTCCTCGCTCTGCTCCTCCACGGCCTCCTTGGGTAGTGCTGTCATTATCCTGCGCATGGCCATGAGCGCGGCCTCTCTAACGAGAGCTTCAATGTCCGCCCCTGAGTAACCCTCGGTTCTCTTTGCCAGCTCGCGGACGTTGACGTCTTCAGCCAAGGGGACGCGCCTTGTATGAACTTTGAGTATTTCCAGCCTGGCCTTCTCGTCGGGCGCCGGAACAAGGATGAGTCTGTCAAACCTGCCCGGTCTTAACAGTGCCGGATCAAGTATATCCGGCCGGTTGGTTGCCGCTATGACAACGACGCCGCTGTTGCTTTCGATCCCGTCCATCTCCGTCAGCAGCTGGTTGATGAGTCTGTCAGTGACCCTGTTACCTTCACTCCCCCTTGCTGGAGCTATTGAGTCTATCTCGTCTATGAATACCACTGTCGGAGCGGCCTGGCGGGCCTTCCTAAAGATTTCCCTAACCCGCTTTTCACTCTCGCCGACCCACTTGCTCAGCACCTCCGGGCCTCGGATTCCAATGAAGTTCGCCTCACTTTCGGTAGCTACGGCCTTGGCAAGGAGAGTCTTACCCGTTCCGGGCGGCCCGTAGAGGAGGATCCCCCTCGGTGGGTTGATCCCAAGTCTCCGGAATGCTTTCGGGTATTTAAGAGGCCATTCAACAGCTTCTCTCAACTCTTTTTTGACTTCTTTGAGGCCTCCGACGTCGTCCCAGTGGACGTTTGGGATCTCTATTAGAACCTCCCTCAGGGCAGACGGCTCCACCATCTTAAGGGCCTCATAGAAGTCGGATTTCCTGACACGTAGCTCCTGAAGAACCTCGGAGGGTATTCTCTCGTGTTCGGGACTTACCTTACCCTCCTTTATGAGCCTCCTGAGTACCGTCATCGCTGCTTCCCTGGCGAGTGCAGCGAGGTCTGCACCGACGAACCCATGAGTTTTCTCAGCTATTTCATCTAGCATCCGATCGATAAGACGAAGCCTTACCTCGGCGTATACCTCACCGTCTTTTCTCAGCAGTTCTATGACCTCTTTCTCCGAGTTCGCGCCTTTGACAGAGCTGATCATCTGATCAATCCTTTCCCTTTCAAAGTTCTCCCTGCCCTGGAGAGACTCTAGGATGCGGATAACGGTGGCTTTGTCGTATTCTGGTTCGAGGGGCATTCCTCTGGTGTGTATTTGGAGTATCTCTTTCCTGCCCTGTTTGTCGGGGACGCCGACCTCAAGCTCCCTATCAAACCTCCCGGGCCTCCTCAAAGCCGGATCAATAGCGTCCGGCCTGTTAGTGGCGGCTATCACGATAACTTTGCCCCTGCCCTTGAGGCCATCCATGAGGGTGAGCAGCTGGGAAACCACCCTCTTTTCTACTTCTCCCACAACTTCCTCCCTTTTCGGAGCTATCGCGTCGATTTCGTC
>JALVUT010000255.1 GCA_027035445.1 Thermococcus sp. | reverse complement strand
CGGAATTAAAAGCTAAACAACAAGGAACTGATGATCCTAAATTAAAACAACAAATAGAATTTTACGAAAATGAAATTAAGAAAACAGAAGATAAAATTAATGTTATATTAAAAGATGTTAATCTTAACAGAAAGAACCAATAAAAGGAGAAGATATGACAGAGATGTATATATCAGCTATCGAAGCTGATATATCAACTGTTGATATAAGAACGGTTGATATTAATAATGTTTTTGACATAGCCTGTAAATTAACTCAAGATGAGGATAGTGCTATAGCTGTATTAGAATCCTCAGAATTTATAGAAACTCATCCTGCTTTAGAATTAGATATGAGTTCTATTAAAGAAGGTTTTAAAAAAGCTATAGATAAAATAGTAGCTTTCTTTAAATGGATAGGTGAGAAAGTAGCTAATCTATATAACAAAATTATAGACTTCTTTAGAAAGATATTAGGATTAAATAAAAAAGAAGAGATAAAGAAGAAAACAGATAAATTAAGAAAAGATGCTGAAAAAGTAAATGAAGTCATGAAAGAAGATGCTAGTAAAGTTAAAGATGAAGTTAAGAAGAAAATGGAAGAATTAGAGAAAGATAAAGAAGAAGATTACTTAGAAACTATAAGAAAAGTATCTACTTTATTTGTAGCTACTAATAAATTAGAGACAGGAATAATAGCTGAGTATACGGGAAGAGTATTACATCAGACAGATTTATTAAGAGAATATTTTGTAAAACATCTAGAATTTTCTAATGACTATTTTGCAGGATTAGATAACACTATAACTCAAATGACTGGATTTGTTTTAGGAGCTATTAATAGCAACAATTTGAATAATTACATAGAGAATAAAGCTAATAAATATATATTAAATTGTGTAAAAGATATGGAAACTTTATATAAAAATTTAATTAAGATAGATAATGATTTTAAAAATGCTTCTAAGAATATAGATAAATTTACTTCGGCTGTTAGAACATATCTTAATGTTAAAGAAGAAGGTATAAATATATTGGTAGGTAATGCGTTAATAATTTATAAAAGAGAGAATATAGATAATGATAAATTAGAAAGAATCATCACTGACCTAAAAACAACTAGTAATTATGATGTTAAAACATTACCACAAGCACTTAGTGCTATAGCTGATTTTTACTTTACTGTATATAACACGCATTTTTTAAACACACATAGCTACTATGAAGTAAAAGTGCCTGATGAGAAAAAAGCATTAGCTATGTTTAAAAATTATGTTTTAGAGTTTACTGATTTCGAAGCTATAACATCATTCACAGATGAAATATTAAAAAGATTAAATTCTTCGGATTATGCGGATGAAGTTATAAAGTTATTAGGAATTAATAAATTAATAATTAGAAGAGATACAGCTAAATTAACTCTTGAATTAAAAAAACTATCTAAAGTTACAGATAGAGATGAGTTAAGAGATCTTAATACTGTTATATCACTTATACTTAGATATAATAGATTATTATCAGCGAGTATTAAAAGTATAATTAAATCATCTACTAATGTTGCTAAAGAATATGAGGCTATATTAGGAACAATAACATCAACAATAGGACTTTTACACACAGTAATACTAACATATAGCGATACAAAAATATTATAAAGGAGAATAAATGAGTTTAATCGAATTAAGAAATGAATTAATACAAGCAACAATTGAAAATGATGATACAAAGGTACCTGCTGGAATAGATAAGGAATATGTAAAAGACATAATTAAAGCTTCTATAGAGTCTAATGTAGAAGCTACCGATTATTTAACACACCAAATAATGAAAAATGCTGAATTTATGAAGAAGTTTGGTGTAGAAGCAACATTAGAATATTATGATTTTACTCAAGATGAAATCAAAGTAGCCTTAGAAAAATATGGCGATG
>JALVUT010000254.1 GCA_027035445.1 Thermococcus sp. | reverse complement strand
CTTGTATTTAAACATTATTGTGCACAAGGGTGAGTGTCATGAAGGTATTGATACTCGGAGGCGGGGCGTTGGGTCGCTCGATCGCCGATTCACTGAAAGGAGAGTTTGATGTAACCATCATCGAAAAAGATGAAATGCGGGCAAAGGCACTTGAGGAAAGCGGTTTCCGTGTTGTTAGGGGTGATTTCTCATACACTGCCACCCTTCTCAAGGCAGGGGTTGCTAAAGCTGACCTTGCCATAATAACCACCCAGAACTCGGACACAATCAAGAGAACAGTGTACGTCATTAAAACCAACAACAGGGATATTCCGGTAATCACTGTCCTCCCAAACGAGCTGGGGGTGGAAGAATTAATCAAGCAGACCAACGATGAGTTTGAGGCCGAGATAACCGTCGAGTATGCAATCTCCCCGCGCACGGCCCTGAAAGACGCACTCATCAAAACCGTAGAGATGATCGGTGAGCGGAAAAACGCGAACCTCCTGGTTAAAAAGCTCAAGGAACTGAAGAGGGATGGTGATTCCCTCCTGATAGTGATACATGACAACCCGGATCCGGACTCGATATCCAGTGCGACTGCCCTCAGTGTGATAGCTCAGACCCTCGGCTTCAAAACTCAGATCGTCTACGGAGGGGACATCACCCACCATGAGAACAGGGCCTTCGTGAACCTCCTAGGGGCCGAGCTCAGAAAACTCTCCAGGGGAAGCTACGAGCTGAAGCGCTACCCATTCATTGCGGTGGTTGACTGCCAGCCCAACGGCAATCTTACCCTCTTGGAACAGGAAGACTACGAGAAAATAAAGATAGTCATAGACCATCACCAGGTGCTCCAGCACCTCCAGGATCTCCTTCCAAAGGATGCATTCGTGGACATAAGGCCCGAGGTCAATGCCGCTGCATCGATACTCGTGGAGTACCTACGCACCCTGGGGATTCCCATGGAGACCCACCTTGCAACGGCCCTTTTCTACGGCATCTACATTGATACCAAGAAGTTCTCGAAGCTGAGCCATGTTGAGCTGAAGGCCGTTGAGTTCCTGGCGGGTAAGGTCGACCACGAACTCCTTGACAAGATAGAGCATCCGGACATATCCACGGAGACTGCGGAGATACTCGCAAAGGCCATCATGAACCGGCGCATATACAAGAACGTGGTCGTCTCAAACGTCGGCTTCATAACCAACAGAGATGCGATAGCAGAGTCGGCCGATTTTCTGTTGCGCCTTGAGGGAATAACCACGGTTCTGGTGTTCGGGATAGTTGATGACAGGATAGAGGTATCCGCCAGAACACGTGATGTGCGCGTTAATATAGGCACGGCCATGAGGGATGCATTCGGCAATATCGGGACAGGAGGGGGCCACAGCCAATCAGGTGGCGCGAGAATACCCCTGGGGATATTCAAGCTTGCCAAGGACAAGAACTCCCTCCTCAGACTGGCAGAGGAGGCGATAACGGAGAAATTCCTGGAAGCGTTAAAAGTTAAAGAGTAAACCGATCACCCTTCCTTTGCTTCTACAAGGATTATATCACCTATAGCGGTTACCCTGTCATAGGGAACTCCAACTTTTTCACCGGGGAGCCCAAGTGCCAGAACTCTGCCTTCCCCCCTATCAACCTCGATGAGGATCTCGTCGACGTAGCCAACGTAGTTTCCCTTGGTGTTGTAAATCTGCTTTCCATAAAGTCTTGAGAGCCGCATCACCATTTTAACCACCGAACTAAGTTATCCAGGTTATATTTAAGGTTTACCTCCCATACCCCACCTTCTTGGAGACATTCACCAAAAACCTGAGCATCACAACAAAAAAGGCAAATACCGCGCCGAGGATTCCTGACATCGTTATGCCAAGAAGTGCCCCCTGGGTCCTCCACAGGGACTCAACACTGCCCAGAACCATTAACGCCGTCAGCATCCCACCAAAGTACGTCACAGGTGTGAAGAGGACATCCACAAGGCCCAGAGGGGTGATGAAGTAAAGGATGCCGACGGCTGCTGCGGTGAGCGTGATGGTGGTCATGAAGGTGGCGTTGCCGGTGAGCCAGAGACCGGCTAGAAGGAAGGCCTCAATGGTTCCCACGGGGTACGCAAAGGCGGAGGTGTTGGTGACCGGCCGCAATTCCCAGCCCATCAACGCTCCAAGGGCTATGCCCGCGAGAAACACGGGAAGGCTCCCCCTTATCCCGGAACTCTCACTGACTAACTTTAGAACAACCAGAAACGCAAGGGTCATCCCAGCGCCAGCACCGCTCAGGCTCTGTTTCAACCGAGGATCCATTCTCTTCACTCCCTCACGACCACCTTTACCAGGTCACCGTCCCTGAGATTCAACTCCCTCCGCAGATAGGCCGGCGATATTATCTCCGCGATCCTTGGAGGGTGAATCGTCCTTGAGGGGACAACGATAGCCCCGTTCAGCCCACGGATCTTGATGGGATACGCCCTCACGTCACCGAAGGTTCGTCCTTCCCTGGTGAACCCGGGCAGTACTACCGGTCTCACGTTGCAGAGGGCATCGAATATAGTTTTGGGGAAGAGAACCCGAAGATTGAGGGTCCCGGGATAGGGATCGAACCCCAGGTACTCCCGTATAAGGGCGGCATACTGCCTCACGTAATAGGCACCCTCACCGATCCCCGATACCACCTCCCCCAGGATAACACCGTTGTACAGGACACTGGAGATTTTATCGCAGACCTCCTCCAGAAACCGGAGACCCTTTGGGCTGAGTTCCATATACGTCTTTTTACCCCTTATCTCCCGCTTAAGGAGTCCTTCACTTTCAGCATCTTCCAGAAGCCTGAGAACCGACTGGGGGGATATTTGAAGGTCATCGGCAAGTTCCCTGATGGTGATCCTGACCTCTTCTCCGACCGCTCCCCTCTCCACGAGGATGAGCAACAGGTTGAGCTTCTTCATCACAATCGCCCCTTTGAGAGTCTGTCCGCAAGCCGGAGTGGTTTGGGATAACCACCCTCAAGCACCGTCTCCACTATCTTGATCGCAGACTCCAAGTCCACCAGATGACCAACGCTTACATAAGCTTTTCCCACGATCCTGTACGATCCCCTGGGGCTCCCCCGAAGCGGATGCTTTGCAACTCCTATCGTGGGCTTCTTTAGAGCGAGACCGACGTGACTGGCCAGTCCGTAGCCCCGTGGGTGGGCCCTTCCATGCCCCTCTACAAGTAGGACGTCAAATTTCTCCCCCCTGGTGACGAGCAACAGGGGTTTCGTCTCCCTGAGAAAGAAAAACGTCGGTATGTAGGGTGCCAGGACTTCGGTTTCCACAGTCCTCTCCTTCAAGAGAACGCAGTCCGGGAACGAACAGAGTACGAAAGCTGCCCTCGCAGTACCCCCGCGGTACGAAACATCAACGGCCCCTACCCTCCTGACCTTTTCAGGACTGATCCCCTTCTCAAGAACCCTTGAGGAGAGCTTTCTCTGAACCTCCGCAAGCCGTTGTAGTTTCAGTTCATTAATCACATAATCACCCAATTATGTAATTAATCAACCCTTTAAAAGGCCCCGCTCGATTTTCTCCTCGAGATCCTTACCGAGTTTGGCCCTGGTCAGGTCTTCAAGCGTTCTCTCTAGGATATATCTTGCCTGATCCTGCTTCCCCCGGATGTTAACCAGTCCTTTTGGGTACTCCAGGCTCGTGAGTTCCTCATAGATCTCCTGCATAAAGCGGTACGTTCGCTCCGCTTCCTCCATATCCCCCTCAAGGAGGCACAGTAGAAAGTGTCTCCGAAGCTCTCCGATGAAGTCGCCGATTCCGAGGGCGTAGTCACCGTGGGGAACGCCAAGCTCTCCCGGGCTGGGGAACTCTCTCCCTGTTATGTAACAGTAGAGGAGAGTGGCTTCAATGAACTCCTGGTGGGCGCTCTGAACGTAGCCCGTGTGGTAGATGTCAGGGTGGCCCCCAAGCTTTTTCTTGAGCTCCTCAACTTTACCACGAACTAGTCTTAACCTCTCCCCCGCCTTATCAGTCTCCCCCCTGTGGAGGGCCTTTATCGTGTCACCGCTGAGCCTTACAATCTCGCGGGTAAGTTTGAGGGCCTCCTCCCTGAGTGAGTCTTTCTCATCCAGAACATCTCTAATCTCCGCTATTATCTCTTCCAGATTCATACCCTCACCGGAGAAAGTTAGGAGAGAACCTTAAAAACATGGCCCGGCATTATTGCATCCACTCACGGCTGGGGCTCCAGGGTGTTGTCAGATGCGTATGGAGGATTTTCGGGAGAAATTTTAAGCGTTTTAAATTTCATAACCTATAGGAATATTAGGCTTCCAAATTCATGCCGAAAATTATATAAAGTGATGAACAGATCTGCTCATACAGACGTCCTGAGGTGGCGATCATGGTCGAGAAGGCTAGGAACATAGTTGTCGAGGAGCTCGTAAGGGCCCCGGTTGAGATGGAGCAGGTCGAACTCGTTGAGAGGAAAGGGATAGGGCACCCAGACAGCATAGCCGATGGCATCGCTGAGGCCGTCAGCAGGGCACTCAGCAGGGAGTACAAGAAGAGGTACGGGATAATACTCCACCACAACACCGACCAGGTCGAGGTCGTCGGTGGGAGGGCCTACCCCCAGTTCGGTGGTGGTGAAGTCATTAAACCAATCTACATCCTCCTATCGGGAAGGGCCGTTGAGATGGTCGACCGCGAGTTTTTCCCGGTTCATGATGTCGCAATAAAGGCCGCAAGGGACTATCTCAGGAAGGCCGTCAGGCACCTTGACCTTGAGACCCATGTTGTCATTGACTCCAGAATCGGTCAGGGAAGTGTTGATCTTGTCGGTGTCTTCAATAAGGCCAGGGAGAACCCGATCCCTCTCGCGAACGATACCAGCTTCGGTGTTGGTTACGCCCCGCTCAGCGAGACCGAGAGGATAGTCCTTGAGACCGAAAAGGTCCTCAACAGCGATGAGTTCAAGAGGAAGTGGCCGGCCGTCGGTGAGGACATCAAGGTCATGGGACTTAGAAAGGGTGACGAGATAGACCTAACCATCGCCGCCGCCATAGTGGGGAGTGAAGTTGATACCCCAGACGACTACCTAGCCGTTAAAGAGGCCATCCATGACGCGGCGTGGGAGGTGGTTGAGGCCCACACCGAGAGACCGACCAAGGTATATGTCAACACCGCAGACGACCCTGAGAAGGACATCTACTACATAACCGTCACCGGAACCAGTGCCGAGGCTGGAGACGACGGCAGCGTTGGCAGGGGCAACCGCGTCAACGGACTCATCACCCCAAACAGGCACATGAGTATGGAAGCGGCAGCCGGAAAGAATCCGGTCAGCCACGTAGGCAAGATATACAACCTTCTCGCAATGCTCATAGCCAACGACATAGCGAAGGAGGTTGAGGGTGTGGAGGAGGTCTACGTCAGAATCCTGAGCCAGATAGGCAAGCCCATCGACGAGCCGCTCGTTGCCAGCGTCCAGATAATCCCAAAGAAGGGCTACTCAGTGGAGGTCCTCCGGAAACCGGCCTACGAGATCACCGATGAATGGCTGACCAACATCACGAAGATCCAGAAGATGATGCTCGAAGACAAGCTCAACGTCTTCTGATTCCTTTAATATTTTCTGTGCTTGGGATAGCGTGAAAACCTGAGAAAAATAGAAACCGATCCTCAAATAGCGGGATAGTGGTTCTGTTTAAGAACCCTCAGGAGCCTGGCCTCCTCCACCATCAGCCGTGCCTTTTCTTTCTTGACCTTTGCAAGTTGTTTGACGGCGGCACCCCTTTGCCTGGCCATCCTTACAAGCCTCGCCTCCTCAAGCATAAGGAGCTTTTTCTGTTCTTTCACGACGTGAAGTTTCTTCCTTAGAAGTTTGCCCTGGGATTTAATTCTCTCCATTGAGGTCACCTAACCATACACCGCACCCAGACCTTAAAAGTTTTTCGCTATATGCTAAAATTAATTTCGACAATCGACTAACAAAGGGCTATAAACTCCAAAGTCCTTCTTTAGCCGGGGAGAACATGATAATCTCGGTGACTGGAACACCCGGCGTGGGTAAGACGACGCTTTCAAAGCTCCTTGCTAAGAGACTGGGGTACGAGTACGTGAGCATCAAGGAATTCGCCGTGGAAAAGGGTATCGGGACGAAGGTGGGCAATGAGCTGGAGATAGACGTTGAAAAGCTTGCAGAAGCCATGTCAAGGGAGTTCAGGGGAAAAAATGTTATCATCGACGGCCATCTGAGTCACTTTGTTCCCGCTGACCTCGTAATCGTCCTCCGCGCCCATCCAAGACTCATCGCGGAGAGGCTGAAGGAGAGGGGGTACCCAGAGGAGAAGCTTGCTGAGAACATTGAAGCGGAGTTCGTTGATGTGGTTCTCGTTGAGGCCATTGGGGAGAACGAAAACGTCCTTGAGATCGATACCAGCGGGAAGGAACCTGAGGAGGTCCTCGATGAAGTGCTGTCCCTCATCCACGCTGGTATCAGACGGCGCGTTGGGGTTGTTGACTGGAGCAGCTCATACGAGGAGATACTCCCATATTTGAGAGTCAGGGCGTGAGATCATGAGGCTCCTTGTGGTAACGGACATACACGGGAAAATGGAGAAGGTTCGTAAGCTCACCGAAGCCCTTGTGGATATGGATCCCGACCTGATCCTGGTGGCGGGGGATCTGACCCACTTCAGCGGGGTCGAAAGTGCAAGAAAGATCCTCGAGCCCCTGCTGTCCCTTGGAAGGCCCGTTTTGGCAGTTCACGGCAACTGCGACGGCAGGGACGTTCCGGAGCTCCTCAATGGGCTTGGGATTGGCATCCACAACCGACGCGCTGAAATCGGTGGTGTTGGTATAGTCGGAATCGGCGGCTCGAACGTTACTCCCTTCAGCACCATCTGGGAGCTGGCGGAGGACGAAATAAGGGGGATACTCGAGAGGAACTACGTGGACGGCGATGTAATCCTCTCCCACGTTCCGCCCAAGGACACCAAAGCCGACAGGGTTCACATGGGGCACCATGTGGGCAGCCAGGCCCTCAGAGAGTTCATCGAGGAGAGGGGGCCCCCGCTCGTCGTCTGCGGCCACATCCACGAGGCCAGGTGCGTTGATAGAATCGGCGACACCGTGGTGGTGAACCCCGGCCCACTCTTCAGAGGCTACTACGCGGTGATCGAGTTTGATGAAGGGGATAAAAGGGTGAAGAACGCGGAGCTGGCGAGGCTCTAGCTCAAACCAGCTTCTTCTCCTTCAGGACTTTCTCCATCCTGTCCATCGCTTCCTCAAGCTTCTCGTAGGCGGTCGCATAGCTTATCCTGATGTAGCCCTCGCCGGCCTTCCCAAAGGCGCTTCCCGGAACCACCGCAACCCTCGCCTCCTTGAGCATCAGCTCGCTGAACTGGTGGTCGGTTAGGCCCGTATCCCTGATGCGCGGGAGGATGTAGAAGGCCCCCCTGGGCTTGACCGTCGGGAGTCCCATCTCGTTGAGTCTCCTCCAGACGAGGTTCCTCCTCCTGTCGTACTCCCTTCTCATCTCCTCGACTGCCTTCCAGCTCCTCGGATCCTCCAGGGCCTTGGCGGCCGCGTACTGGGTGAAGGTAACAGGGCAGGTTGCGTTGTACATCTGGAAGCGCGTCATCCTCTCGATTATCCAGGTAGGGGCCGCAACAAAGCCGAGCCTCCATCCTGTCATTGCGAAAGTCTTCGAGAATCCGTTGACGGTGATAGTCCTCTCAAACATACTGTCCAGCGAAGCGATACTGTGGTTCCTAACACCGTCGTAGACAAAGTGCTCGTAGACCTCATCGCTGAGGACTATGAGGTCGTGCTCCACTGCGAAGTCCGCTACCTCCTCGATGTCTTTCCTGGTCAGAACGGCCCCGGTTGGATTGTTTGGGGTGTTTATGATGAGCGCACGCGTCCTTTCACTGACGTGCTTTTCGAGGTCGTCCACACTCAGCCTGAATCCATTCTCCTCGTAGGTCGGCACCTCAACGGGCTTCCCTCCGGCGAGAACAACCGCGGGGGCGTAGCTGACGAACATCGGGCCGGGAATCAGAACCTCCTCGCCATCCCTGAGGAACGTTGCGAGACCCATCAGAAACGCCTGATTTGCACCGGTTAGGATCATCACCTCGGTCTTGGGGTCGACTTCGATACCGTTCTGCTCCTTGAGCTTCCCTGCAACGGCCTCACGAAGCATTGGCAGGCCAGCGTTCGGTCCGTAGTGGGTCATCCCATTATCAAGGGCCTCCTTTGCATACTCCCTGATATGACTGGGTGTTACAAAGTCCGGTTCACCAATTCCCAGAGAGATAAGGCCCTCAATACCCTGGGCGAGGTCAAAAAGCTTCCTAATCTCAGAAGGATTGACGAGTTTCAGCCTGTCGCTCAGCGCCATGATGATCACCGACAACCATTGGACTCGATGCTTATAACATTACCTCAACGAAAAGATGTTCATCGAAGTGCTGAATTATACATTAAAGCAATGATATTGCATTTCTCTTTGTGGAAGTTTCAGAACTAGCTAGTGCTTTGAGAAAAGGAAAATGTGAGGCAACGCTTAACGTTGAGGCTAAGCTGGAATGCCGGTGGAGTTGGTACGTATTCTTACACAGTTATCTTTGCTTT
>JALVUT010000253.1 GCA_027035445.1 Thermococcus sp. | reverse complement strand
AAGACCTTATCGAGATAGGTCTTATCGAAAGGGACTCGGGAAGCGCGATAAAGCGGAGCAGGGCGAGGTTCAAAAAGGCCTTTGAGGTGCACAAGCACCACACCTACTACAGGCTTTCGCGGGCCGGAGAGCTTTTCCTCCGGTCTGTTGATGGACGCTGGCTTAAGGACTACTTCAACTCACTCTTTCCCGGCGGATGGGACATTGTTAGGGCCCTGACAAAGGCCAGGAGTTTCAACGAGCTTCCAAAGGAGTTAAGAACCGGTGAAATCAGGGAGGAACTCGTTCTTCACCGCTTCATAACGCCAAACGGTAGGAAAACGGCGTTTTTCAAACTGCTGGCTGAATTCCTCGGAATCACACTTCGATGATTGTTCCCGTCTTCACTCCAGCGAACTTCTCAGGATAGTTTTTCCTCACGTAGGCCTTCGCCTCATTACCGGAGCAGTGCGCTGGGGCTATGAACTCGGCCATCTCAACCAGCCTGTTGAGGGTTCTCCGCGACGGATAATGGAAGCCACCTATTACGAGATAGGCCCTCTCATAACCCGAAACCTCCAGGAGGGCCTTAGTAAGCCTGTCAACACCCGGGTGGGAACAGCCGACTATGATTACCAATCCAGAGGGAGTCTCAACGCCAACGGCGTGCTCAAAGCCGTCAAGCGCTCCAGAAGTCCATATCCCATCGGCTATCTCCCCCGCGTCAATGACTTCAAAAACGCTCAGCCCCTCAATCCTTCCGCCCGGCGGTGCGTAGAGCCTCAGACCCGGATTGAGCCGGGCAATCATGGGAAAACCGCCGTAGTGGTCGTAGTGCCAGTGGCTTAAAACCGCGAAGTCGAGGTTTTCGAGCGAAACTCCCAGAACCTTCGAGTTGTGGGCTAAAACCTCTCCCCTCGTGTCGGCGTCGAATAGGAAGCGGTAGCCCCCCTCCACAAGGACGCTCCAGCCCCAGTCGTTGATGAGGCCCTTTGCCGGGGTGTTGTCGTTGAGGATTGTCAGCCTCATTCAACCCTCACCACGTACTTTCTGTTTCCCTCCTCGAAGCCCCTGAAACTTCCAAGCTTCAGCCCGAGGAGGGCTTTCTCAAAATCTATCACCTTCATGGAGGCTAGATGCGTAACGCGCGTCCCCTTGAGGAACTCGGGCAAAAGCTGGCCCGTTGGACCGGTAAGAACGAAGAGCTCAGCTTTCCTTGCCCTATCCAAAAGAAGGTCTATAGTCCCGTTGACCAGACAGCTGGCGCTCGCTACCACTGCGTCCATCTCGGGGAGGAGGTGATATTCTAAAGCATCGCTGTAAGTGTCCTTGTCCCAGAGCCTTGGGTTTCGCTCGAACACGTATATCTCATAGCCCTTATTTTGAAGTTCCCTCACGAGGGGTGGCATGTTGCCTATTAGGGCAATCTTACCGACGTTTTCGGGCAGGAGTTCAAGCACATCGGCAAATTCAGCGTCGCTCAGGTCTATGTGATACTGTGAAACCGCGTTGATGGCGACCAATCCGAGTGTTCTCTCGATGACGTTCAGACTGTCGGCCCTCTCGATGAAGGCATTGAGTGAAGGCTCACTTATAGAGTTCCTGTAACGCTGAATCTCCTCTGGCAGGGTCATGGCGACGCCGAGAGCCCTTCCCTCCGGCCCTTTGAGTAAAACCCACGTGTAGGGTAAGGCAAAGCCGAAATCCACCAGCTCAAGGCCGTCGGCAAGTTTTAGGGCTTTTCTCTTTATCTTGGTCAGCAACATGACCATCACTTCACGGCCTTTATAACCACGAAGCTCCCCTTACCGTAGCCGGGCTTAACGGGTTCGATTTCTTTTATCTCGTCCAGCCGATGGAAAAGTGTCTGGACTATCTCGAACTTTCTGAAGCCGACCTTTTTTAGAAGCTCGAGGAGTTCCTCCGTCGAGAA
>JALVUT010000252.1 GCA_027035445.1 Thermococcus sp. | reverse complement strand
AGCAGGCAGATTTGGTCGTGGCCATCTCCAAGACCACAGCGGAACAGTTTGGTGAGTTTGGGGTTGACTGCGAGGTATGCTATCTTGGGGTTGACAGAGAGGTGGCAGACGCCTGTTTACGCAGGAGAGTAAACAAGCGGGAACAGTTCTGCTCCATCTTCAACTTCAACGACCACAAGCGACCCGAGCTGATTACTGATGTATTCAACCGGCTCGGCTACAAGCTGGTAATGATGGGCGAAGGAAGACTGCACGAGGAGGTAAGAAGGCGGGCGAAGCCGAACATTCTTCTTCCGGGTGCAGTAACGGAGGAAGTGAAGTACACGGTTCTGCAGAGAAGCTTGGCTCTCGTTCACGCTTCGATATGGGAGGGCTTCTTCATCCCGGGTGCGGAAGCCATCTACTCGGGTACACCCGTAATCGCCTACGAGCTACCCGTTTTGAAGGAAGTGTATGGGAACAACATCTACTACTGGCACGACGAGGATGAGTTCGTCGAGCTGATAGAGTACGTCAGGGAACACAAACCAACTGTGGATAGGCAGTATGTGTTGAGAAAAAAGCTCACTCTTCAGGACACTGCGAAGCGTATTTCGAAGCTACTTCTTGAAGCCATCTCCTGAACCAGCTCACCGGGTTGTAGAGCATCCACACTTTTATGTGTGGGTCGTGCAGGTGAACGTTCCCGAACTTTCTTTTCACTTTTCTCAGAAACAGCACGTCCTCTGCTATCCTCGTGTTGGGGAACGCCGTTTCTTTCGTGTAAACGCTCTTTCTGAAGGACAGGTTCGCCGCCATCACGTGTCCGAACTTCGCCCCAAGCTCCTGCCACTGAACGAGCCACAGGTTCATGCTCGCCAAAGGAGAGTACGCTGGAAGCAGCACGCTTCCCGTTACCACCTTCCACTTCTTCAGCCTGTGCACGTGGCTCTCCACCCACTCTGGCGGCAACCTTGCGTCTGCGTCCGTGTGCAGTACCAAGGGCGTGGATGCCTTCACCGTTCCGATGTGCCTCGCCAGCCCAACTGAGGATGGTCTAACAATTACTTCAACATCGTAGGAGCGGGCTATCTCCACCGTCCTGTCTCTGCTCCCACCGTCAACCACTATAACCTTGCTCCTAACGGTCTGGTTTTGAAGGTTATCCAGCACCTTCTTGATGTTCTTCTCCTCGTTCAGCGTTGGGATTACCACAGTCGCTATGGCCATGGCAACACCTCCTCAACTGCGTCCCAGAACTCGTGGTGAGCATGCGCCACCTTCTGAGCGAGTTTGACACGGTCGTTCCACCACTTGTAGGACGTTATGCCAGCGTTCCTGTTGGTTACCACCTTCATTCCAGCCAGTATGGCTTCTGCCACCGTCCTATCAAAGGGAGATGGCCGGGGTGGTAGGTGGACGAAAGTCTCCTTCGATGCGAACACCTTTGGAAGCTCATCATACCTCCTGAAGCCCAAGTACGTCCATCCTTTCAACCTGTCCGGCTGGTCTGTACTGCCTACCCAGTAATACTTTCCGGGGTTTCTCGCTTGAAAATCGAGAAGATTGTCCAGCCCCTTGAAGCTGTACGGATTTGCGGCGAGGTAGCTGTTCTTTTCCACTCCGTGCTGTTCGTGCCTCGCCCTAATCCACGGGGCCGGGTTTATCGCTGACGGTATGCACTCCCCCTCCATGTCCATGACCTTCTGCCATGTCTTCAGGTGCAGTGGGGACAGAAACACGCACAGCTCCGCTCCATTGACGAACTTCTCCCACCACTTCGCACACTTCCTGCACTTCTCCTCAGCAGGGAACCACAGCCTCCACCTGCAGAAGTTGTAGTCGTGGCTGTGGAACACGTATGGCTTCTTTGCAAGCCTATCGATTACTTTTCTGTCGAAGTAATAGATGTTGTGGAAGATTACGGCGTCAACAT
>JALVUT010000251.1 GCA_027035445.1 Thermococcus sp. | reverse complement strand
GAGTTTTATCTGGTTCTCCTTGAGCTGGTCTACCGGTATGTCGAGGGGGTTCTTCTTTTCAAAAAATCTTGAGAGGAGACCCATTACAGCTCCCCCTCCGTGTCCTTCTCAAGCTTTGGCGAGGCTATCTCCGAAGCGACCTCCTCCACATCCGCCTCTCCGGTCTCGACCTTGGCCCACGCCTCCATTAGCTCCCTCTCGGTCTGGTCTTCCGTCCCTTCAAACTCTGCCATATCCATCTCGAAGACCCTGTTGAGGTTGTTTACCATCTCGTCGAACTCCCTGCCATCGAGGCTCACCTTGACAAGGACGCTCTCAAGCTGCTCTGGCTCGACTCTGGAGAGCTTGTCCCAGAGACCAACCTTCCTCAGTTCCTTCTCGTACTTCTTAACGACTATGAGGTTCTTGACGAAGGTGTACTGCTTCTGCGCCGTAGTGAAGTCCCTCAGCCTGAGCTTCTGCTCCATATCGAGACTTTTGATTTCCTGAGCAAGCATCTTCTTCTTGAGCACGTCCGCCCCTATGCCCTCCTGAAAGAGCTCCTTCTTCTTTTTCTCGATGTGCTCGATTTCCTTCTTTGTCCTCTCAAGCCTGTTCTTCAGGCGTATCTCCTCCTCCTGGAGCTCCCTGAGGGAGAGCTTCCCAATGGGGTTCTTCTTAAACCTGTCAAGTATTCCCATCATTATCACCTCACTTCCTTATCAGCACGAGTCCAAATCCGTCTATGTATTTGACCACATGCCCCTCACGGCCGATTTTATAGAACGCCCGCCTCACGTACTCCTCGTCACCGCAGTCCAAGCACTCTCTGAGCGGAAGATAGTCCCTTCCTTCGAGCTTTCTCCTCACGCACTCCTTGACCTTCGCGTACACTTCCTCATCGAGCTCAAGGCGCACCAGCGGGGCGAGCGCTCTGGCGTAGCGGTCGTTTGGGTTGTGGATTACCTCTCCCGTCTCCGTGTCGAGGAGTATGAGCGAGACGTTCTCCGAGTAGAAGTTCCTGTGGAAGTCCTCCGATGAGACGTATTTTCTTATCCTGCTCTCAAAGCCGAGCGGAGAGGCTATCACGAGCACCGTTCTCTCTTCATCGGATTCCCTAGCCTTTACAAGGTGCACGTTGAGCTCCGCGAGGGTGAGCGGGTCGGTATCCATGCCCGGCTCCGCGAGCCTTTCCACGCGGGTGAGATACATCGCCCTTAGCAGAAACCTCCCCTTCCTTCCGAGGAGCCTCCTCTCCTTCAGACGTATCTCAAGGTATCTGTTCTCAGGCAGGTTCCAGAGGGAGGTCTCATCGAGCTTCTCTTCAAAGCGGAACGTATTGAAGCCCTTCCTCTCCTCAACGCTCTCAACCGAGTACTTCTTTCCGGAGAGCGTTACCTCCTTTCTGAACTTGCTCTTGACTCTTCCCATGAAGTTGAGCTCCTCAATGCGCGCCTCCTCTCTCGTGACTAGCCTGCTACCCTTCTCGACCTTACCGGAGATGGCGAGCACTTTCTCAATCTCTCTCCTGAGCTCCTCGTCCCTCTGCGAGACCTCGAGCTCCCTCCTCCGGAGTTTCATCTCCTTTTCTCTGAGCTCGAGCTCCTTCCTTCTGAGCCTCTCTTCAAGGAGCTTCGCCTCGCGCAGGGCCTCTTCCCTGGCTTTCGCAAGCTCCTTCTCAAGCGTCTCCCTCAATTCCCTGTCCTTGAGCTCAAGAAGTCTCCTCTCAAGCCCGGCCCTTTCCATCTCGAACCTCTTGATCAGCTCTTCCCTTTCCTTGCGGAGCCTCTCTATCTCTGCCATACTCGATGCCGAGAGCTCCTCTTCAAGCCTCCTGCGCTCCTCCTCAAAGAACGCCACCATCTCGGCTATCCTCTTCCTGAGCTCCCTGACTCTAGCCTCGTAGGTCTTCCTGACGGCCTCGACTTCCTCCGCCTTTT
>JALVUT010000250.1 GCA_027035445.1 Thermococcus sp. | reverse complement strand
GGGTTAAAGGGCTCTGCACGTGCCTTTCCACTTTTAAACTGCGGATGCCTGCGGACCCTCTTCGTTCTCGTGGGCTTCAGCCTCCGCTGAGATGATGCTCATTATCTTCCTGTGAAGTGCCCTTATCATCTCACGCCTGTCCTCCATCAGAACCACGTCGCTTGATCCTATGGCCTCAAGGTTGAAGGCGAAGGGACTCGGCACTCTATTGTGCTCGATAACGATCCTGACCTTACCCTCTTTGATCCACCTGAGGAGCAGCCCGGCCTTTTCAACGTCCATCCTGTCCTCCATGATCTCCCGGTAGACCTCCCTCAGGAGCGGGAAGTCGGGGTAACGCTCCCTGAGAACCTTGAGGAGTGAGACCGCCATGACCTGCTGCCTTCCGAGCCTCTTACTCCTGCCCACGTAGCGCCTCAGTATCAGGAACCCCCTGTTGGCCACGTGGCGGAAGCGCCTCTTCAGGAGTTCCGTGCTGTCGAGGGCCCTCTCCAGTACCGTTCTGATGTCGTTCAGATCAAAGAGTTCCATTATCTCGGCCCTCTCCAGCCTCGCCTCCTTAGGGACGCGGAGAAGAAAGCCGTTGTCGCTGATGGCGACCCCGACGTTAACCCCCCTCCATCTCCCGACGACGTAGGCGAAGGCCCTGCTCAGCGCGTCGTTTGCGCGCCTTCCGATGAGGGTGTGGAAGAAGTACTCGTAGGTGTTTTCCTTCTCAACCTCCTCGACGAGAACCGTTTCATCATCCGGAACCCTCGAGTACCTGGCCTGCTCCCGCAGGTACGTCATGATGGCCGTTGCTGTCCTCCCATCAATGCCGTACTTTCTCATAAGCCACCTACGAACGTCTCCTCTTCCCAGGAGTTTTTTGACATCCCCCCTGAAGCGCTGAATGTCAACCGCCAGGTCAAAGCTCAGTGGCAGCATCTCCGAGAACCAGGAAGGGATGGTGGGTCTGGCGCCCTCCCGCGGTATCACGTATATCCGGTTTCCCCTGCTCTTCACGAACTCGTAGGCTTTTCCGGCCAAGACGAAGACGTCACCGCGTATCAACCTCTCGGCGAACTCCTCCTCGACGGTTCCGACCATCCCTTTGTCCATCGTGTAGACCCTTATCTTTGCCTCGTCCGGGATCGTACCGGTGTTCATGTAGTAGATGACCCTTGTCATCTTACCCCTCCTTCCGAACCTGCCCCCGTCAAGCCATATCTTGGCGTATACCTTCCTCTCCTCCAGCCCCTCGTAGCCGCCGGAGAGGTATCTCAGTACATCCATGAAGTCCTTGAATGGAAGCTCGTGAAACGGGTAGGCCCTCCTCACAAGGCGGTATGCCTCCCCGACATCCCAGACTTTGTTGAGCGCCATCCCCACGACATGCTGGACGAGAACGTCCAGGGGGTTCCGGGGGATCCTGATCCTGTCGAGTCTCCTGTTCCTAGCGTTGTGGGCTAAAACCGTCACCTCAACAAGGTCGTCCCTGTCAAGGGCCAGGATAATTCCCCTGCTCACGTCATGGAGCCTGTGACCTGCCCTCCCTATGCGCTGTAAGGCGCGGTTTACGCTCTTTGGGGAGCCGATTAGAATCACAAGGTCGATAGTCCCAATGTCTATGCCGAGTTCCAGGCTTGTCGAGCTGATAACCGCCTTCAGCTCCCCCCTCTTGAGCCTCTCCTCAACGTCGAGGCGGACCTCCCTGGACAGTGAGGAGTGGTGGGCTTCTATGAGCCCCTCGAACTCGGGGTAGCGCTTCTTCAGGTTGAAGGCAACCCGCTCAGCGCCGCTTCTCGTGTTGGTGAAGATGAGCGTCGTTCTGTGCTCCCGTATAAGCTCGGCAAGGCGGTTGTAGAGGGCGCCGCTCAGTGTTCCCGCGTCTGTGTAGATGAGATCGTCAACAACGCTTTCGACCTTGATTTTGGTCTCCTTGGCGAA
>JALVUT010000249.1 GCA_027035445.1 Thermococcus sp. | reverse complement strand
ATAAAGAATAATAACTTCAAATAATATTAACCATCTTGCGCCCCATAAAAATCCTCTCTAAAGGCTTCAAATCTCCCCTCCAAGATCGCCTCTCTTGCCCCTCTCATCAGTGTGAGGTAGTAGTGGAGATTGTGGAGTGAAGCGAGTCGAAAGTAGCTGAGCTCTTTGGCGCGAAAGAGGTGGTTGAGGTAGCCTCTTGAGTAGTTGTGGCAGGTGTAGCAGTCGCAACGGCTATCGATCGGTTCATCGCTTCGGATATGTTTGGCGCCTTTGATGTTGAGTCTGCCAAACGAGGTGAAGAGGGTGCCGTTTCGTGCGTTTCGTGTCGGCATTACACAGTCAAACATATCCACCCCTCGGTAGATATTTTCGATCAGATCTTGCGGTGTGCCGACGCCCATCAGGTAGCGGGGTTTCTCTTGGGGCATAAATTGTGTGGTATATTCGACGGTGTCATACATTTGGGTATTGGCTTCGCCGACACTTAATCCACCGATCGCAAAGCCGTCAAAGGGCATGGCACAGAGCGACTCGGCGCTGATTTTGCGATACTTTTGCGAAGTGCCTCCCTGAATAATGGCGAAGATATTTTGATCGCGTCCGATCCCCTGATCTTGGCGCTTTTGATGAAACTTTATCGAACTCTCCGCCCATCTTGTGGTGCGATCGATCGATTGTTGAATGCGCTCATCGGTTGCGGGTAGGGCGATGAGATCATCAAGCACCATCATGATATCCGATCCGAGATTGTTCTGTATCTCGATCACCTTTTCGGGGGTGAAGTAGTGGCTAGATCCGTCGATGTGGCTCTTGAAGTGGATCCCCGACTCATCCGCCTTGGCGATCTTGGAGAGGGAGAAGGCTTGAAATCCACCGCTATCGGTCAAAAAACTCTTAGAATATCGGCTAAATCGATGCAATCCTCCCAAATCTCTCACCACTTCATCGCCGGGTCGCAGATAGAGGTGGTAGGTGTTGCCCAAAATGATCTCGGCTTTGAGATGTGTGAGGAGATCTTCGCTATCGAGTCCCTTGACACTTCCAAGTGTGCCTACAGGCATAAAAACAGGAGTTTGGATGGTACTATGTGCGGTTTGGATCGTACAGGCTCTTGCATTGCCCTCTTGCTTATCTACTGAAAAAATCATTTGGAATTATAGCGATATTTGATTATAATCCACTATGGATACATTTGAGCGCGTCATTCAGATTTTGGAGGGAGATAACCTCTTTCTCACCGGTGGTGCAGGCGTAGGCAAAAGCTACCTCACCAAGCAGATCACCCGCTACTATCATGCAGAGAAAAAGCAGGTCGTCGTACTCGGTAGCACCGGCATCTCCGCCGTCAATGTCGGCGGTCAGACGATCCACTCCTTCTTTATCTTCGGGATCGCTTCCTCTTTTGAGGAGTTGGAAAAGAGTGAGCGCTACAACCGCTCAAGGGTCAAAGAGCTCAATAAGATTCTCAAAAAACTTGATTTGCTCATCATCGATGAGATCAGTATGGTCAGCGCCAACCTCATGGATATGATCCTCTTTCGTCTGAGAAACGGCGGATTTCGCGGCAAACTGATGGTCGTGGGCGATTTTTATCAACTCTCGCCGGTACAGAAGCAGAGCAGTCAACCTCATGTCCTTTTTGACGATGCGATATATGCCTTTGAGAGTAGTGCGTGGGATTATTTTGACTTTGTGACAGTGGAGCTGACGCAGATCAAACGCACGACCGATAGAGATTTTATGGAGGTGCTCAACCGTATCCGAAAGGGTGAGATCGATGCGCAACTAGTCGAATACCTTGAATCCCTGCGGCACACCGATCTCGATCCCGAAAGCGCGACGGTACTCTTCGGTACCAACCGTGAAGCGGATCAGCGTAATCTCGCACGGCTTCAAGCCCATCAAGGCTCCCTCATCTCCAAAGAGGGTATCGTCA
>JALVUT010000248.1 GCA_027035445.1 Thermococcus sp. | reverse complement strand
ACTACGACGTGGAAAGAGTTGAGCGCTGCGTCATTCACTATGCTATGCCTGATGGCAGGATTGTTCCATTCTGTACCTTCAATGTGATCCCGGAGCTCTACAGGGACAAGGTACAGGCCCAATTTAGTTACACCTGGGAGGAGTGGAAGGCCCTCCATCCTGACTGGGACTACAGAAAGGATAAGTATTTCAGGAGCAAGGAGTTCGTTGAGAACATGAAGAAGAGCGACCTCTACAGGAAGACCTACGTTGACATAGAGGATTACTTCGGCCTAAACAAGGGGTGAGGTGGTGAAGATGACCGGGACAGTTCTTAAGAAGGGACTTATGCGGCTTGACCTTAAGTTCGGGAACATCACCCCTGAAAACGCCCAAATAAAACAGTACGAACTTGAAAAGGACACCGGGATATGGCGGGTATTCATCAATGGCTATGCTAGGAATGGTTTTGTCGTGTTCGATGAGGAAGCCATCTCGAAGGGGAGAATCATGGAGATGCTCGGGGACCTCGCACCGGAGATAAAATCTGTGAAGAGGCTTACGGTGGCTGATCTCGTCGAGGAAAGCATGAGCTGGAATAGGGTTCTTGAAAAAATGAAACCGTGAAGGAGCGCTCAACGGAGCTCTATTCTCACTTTTCCCTTTACATCGTCCTCTTCCAGTTCGAAGCTTACAATCCCACTGAATGAGTCGAGGTCAAGGATGTTCTTGCCGGCTTTGAGGTTGAAGGTTTCTACGGAGGCTTCTCCGGCCGGGAGGCTCATATCATATTCGTAAACGGTAACTCTGTTGTCCCTGTTTAGGTAGAAGAGGGCCCGGGGTTCGCGATAGCCGTCGAGAGGTATCCCCCCAAACGTTCCGGCTCCCATCCTTCTTGCCATACTTGTGATGGTCAGTGGGAGTGAGAAGCTAACTGCTGGGGGCTTCTGGTGGATTATCCCTTCGTCTAGTATCATGATATCCCTGTTGCCTGTATCAAAGGGTGTCGCCTCTGTTGCGCCTGTGTTTGGTGCAGTGTTTGCTGCCATGAGGAGTTTTCCGTCCATCTTCTCAATGCTCGTGATTCTCGCTCCAAATGTCCCCACGATCCTTATCGTGGGGGGAGCGATGTAAACCAGAACACTGGGCCCAACTATAGTGTTGGTGGCTGTCCAGTTAATCCCGGCATCGCTTGAATCAGGCCTGTACGCGGCGTCATGGTGGGCGTTGAAGGCTGTTAATATCCCACCACCGATGTTCACCGCATTTACCCTGAAGGGTGCGTAGAACGTGTGGAAGTCAAAGAGGCGGTAGAAGTGGAATCCCTCCCCCATGTATGGGTTTCCAGCTATTAGGCCGCCGCGGACGAGAGCGAAGGCTCTGTTGTAAGCTGAGGCCATTGTCCCGAGCATAGGTCTTAAATAGGGCCTCCCGTCGATGCTTTCATCCAGTTTGAAGGCATCCCACTTTCCGCTGATGAGATCCAGGGCCTTGAACCCCTCAATCCCCGTGCTGAAGTTCTTGCCGATACCAAAAAAGGCCGTATCATGGACGAGGGTTCCCTTCAGAGACGGTTCCTGGATAAGGGGCTCGGCCTTTCCGGTTCTCCGGTCCAGTGAGTAGACCCCGAGGTTTGAATGACCATCCTCTCTTGCAAGCAGGAGTCTATCACCGTAGGGGTCGTAGAGTATTTCACTGACTTCCCCCGCCCAGTCCGTCTCATGGTGAATTGAGTCCTTCCAGAGGAGTTTTATAGAGCCTTCCTCCGTGTCATAGACGTGCACGTGGGAGTACTTGTTGTTGAAGAGTATCCTCCTGTCCGGCCGGTAGACGGCAGGTGCATGAACCCAGCCACCGAAGTAGATAAACTCGTCGACGGCAGAGACGGCGTTGTATGTGTCTCCACCACTGGTTGGGCCGTTTCCAAGCAGTGTGAAGTCGTAAGTCCTCTCATCCCC
>JALVUT010000247.1 GCA_027035445.1 Thermococcus sp. | reverse complement strand
ACGTGAAAAAGCTGGTGGAGTTCGCCAACAGGGAGATAAAGGAGAGTCCGTTTTCCCAGTGATTCCTCTCCCGTTCCCGCAAAGAAAACGTTAAATCTCTTTCTTATTTATTCTCTGGGCAGGTGGTTAATGTGGAAATCTATAAAGCTAAATTCGGAACGCCCGAGAGAGGCTGGGTCATCCTCATCCATGGCCTCGGCGAGCACAGCGGGCGCTATGGAAAGCTGATTTCAATGTTGAACAATGCAGGTTTTGGTGTCTACGCCTTCGACTGGCCGGGGCACGGGAGGAGTCCTGGAAAGAGGGGGCACACAACGATAGAGCAGACTATGGAAATAATCGACTCTATATCCAGCGAAATCGGTGGGAGACCTTTCATCCTCGGCCACAGCCTTGGAGGACTGACCGTGATAAGGTACGCGGAGACGAGGCCGGATATAGTACGCGGTGTGGTTGCCTCCTCCCCGGCACTGGCCAAGAGCCCGAAGACACCGGGCTTCATGGTCGCACTCGCAAAGCTCCTAGGAAGGGTTGCACCGGGATTAACTCTCTCCAACGGCCTCGACCCAAGACTGCTCTCAAGGAACCCAGATGCGGTGGAACGGTACGTCAAAGACCCCCTCGTTCACGACAGAATCTCCACGGCGCTGGGGAGGAGCATCTTTGAGAACATGGAGCGGGCCCATAAGGAGGCGGGAAGGATAACCGTCCCGATCCTCATCCTCGTTGGAACGGGTGACGTTATAACACCGCCCGAGGGTTCAAGGAGACTCTTTGAGAGGCTTACGGTAATGGACAAAACGCTGAGGGAGTTTGAAGGGGCCTACCACGAGATATTCGAGGACCCGGAGTGGGGAGATGAGTTCCAGAGGGCGGTGGTGGAGTGGCTCGTGGCGCACTCTGGAGGGGGCTAAAACGAAGCCCAGCGGGGAGCGCCTCTTCCATCTTTCCGGCCTCGTTCCACTGCTCACCCTCCCATGGCTCGGAACCACCTGGCTTATCTACACGATCCTCGTTGCCCTTCACCGCTTCCGGGGGAGGGTGTGGCGGCTCTACGGCAGGGGAGGGTTGGCGAAATATCTAGCCGTCGGAATGGCCTCGGCCTACCTCACGGAGGTTCTTGCGATAACAGACAACCTGAAGCATCCTCCCGGGGAGCGAGTACTCTTCAACCCAAACCCTCTGACTGACCTGTACCTGGCGTTCGCTTACTATCTTCCCTTCATCCTGTTCTGGGGTCTCGCGGTGAGAAGGTACGACTACTCCTGGAAGGAGGTATTCCTGATAGGCGGGGCTACCGGTATCCTGATGGAGCAGATGGGGGCAGTTTTCTTCTCTTTCAACCCCCTCGCGTGGCTGTACGTCCTGCTCGTCTACGGCTCTTACAAGGCCATACCGGTGCTCGTTGCAGAGGACTGTTTGAAAAAGAGGGAGCGAAGAAAACTCAAGACATGGAAAAAGGTCGCCCTGGGCCTGCTGGTAGAGCTGCTGGCCTTTATCTCGGCGGGGGCGCTGCTCTGGTCTTTTAAGTTCATCCTGTAGGAAGAACAGTCAAGCTCTCAAGCGTTCAGCATAATCCTTTTATCCGGTGCAGTGGTCACCATGGTTGAGACCTGATTAAAACGGAACAAGTGCGAGGCTGAGGGAAGGGCAATGAAGGTGCTCACCTACAAGCCATCTCCAGCTGGTTTCCTCACCTTCCTGCTCCTTGCGATCGTATTTGCCATCTTAAGCGTTCCAATCATCGTGATGGAAAGTGGGAAGTTTCGATTCGTGCTCTTGGCATTCCTCTCACTGTTTTTCGTGTTTTCTCTAATCCCCCTACTCAGGCACAGGAGGATGGAGAAGGCCGCAGCCACCTTCCTCCACGATGTA
Organism: Thermococcus sp.; assembly: GCA_027035445.1. Next base: position 74 of record JALVUT010000247.1, on the reverse strand, counting down.
TCTATATCGGAAACGGTTTCGTTTCCGGTTCAGGTAAGCTACGAGGTTGGAAGGTACACGTGCAGGGGGGAGTG
>JALVUT010000246.1 GCA_027035445.1 Thermococcus sp. | reverse complement strand
CCAACGGGATGGCTTACACCCCCGGGATGGAGACTGAACTTGAGTCAATAATAGACTCCGGGAACTTTAGGAAATCGCCATGGAATGAGATAGGGAAGCTTAGAAGGGCTGATCCTAGGGAGGAATATATTAAAAAGGCTGCTGGAATGGTTCATTTGGACGGTTCCTACACGGTGGTTCTGGACACCGGAAACGGTGCTGGCTCTACCCTCAGTCCCTACTTTCAGCGCGAGCTTGGAAACAAGGTTATCTCACTCAACTCCCACCCAAGCGGCTTTTTTGTTAGGGAGCTTGAGCCGAACGCCAAAAGCCTTTCCGCCCTAGCGAGGACGGTTAGGGCAATGAAAGCGGACGTTGGGATAGCCCATGACGGTGATGCCGATAGGATCGGTGTTGTTGATGACGAGGGTAACTTCGTGGAATATGAGGGCATGCTCTCGCTCATAGCCGGCTACACCATCAGGAAGTTCGGGAAGGGAAAGATCGTAACGACGGTCGATGCTGGCTTTGCCCTAGATGATTACATAAGGCCACTTGGCGGCGAGGTGGTAAGAACGCGCGTTGGAGACGTTGCCGTTGCCGACGAGTTGGCCAAACACGGTGGTGTCTTCGGCGGTGAGCCGAGCGGGACGTGGATAATCCCCCAGTGGAACCTAACTCCCGACGGGATCTTTGCAGGGGCATTGGTTCTCGAGATGATAGACAGACTCGGCCCGCTCAGCGAACTCGCAAGGGAAGTGCCCCGCTACATCACGCTCAGGGCGAAGATACCCTGCCCCAACGAGAAGAAGGCCAGAGCGATGGAGATAATCGCAGCGGAAGCGCTGAAAGCTTTCGATTACGAGAGGCTCATAGACATAGACGGCGTGAGGATAGAGAACGACGAGTGGTGGATACTTTTCCGTCCAAGCGGAACCGAGCCGATAATGCGGATAACTCTGGAGGCTCATACCGAGGAGAGAGCGAAAGAGCTGATGGAGAAGGCCGAGAAGCTAGTGCGGGCGGCTATAGGGCGGGCCTGAGTCTTCCAAAGCTTTTTGGATTTTCTCCGCAAATTCCCCCACCCTTTCTAAATCCTTTTCATTTGAATGTCCCCTGTCCAGTCCACCTCTCCTTGCCAGCGGGCTGTTCGTGTCCCGGCCCCTGCAGGAGAACTCACCGACGATTTCAAAGCCCTTTTCCTGGAGTTCCCTCTTAGCCTCCTGTGGGTATACCAGCTGATGTTGAGTCCTGCAGTTGAGAAGAGGAAGGCCTTTTTGGCACTGACTGGGGGATGCTCTCACCAAGCTTAAAGAGGCTTCAATGGGTCCCCACCAGTATATCCCGGAGCCGAAGCCGATGAGGTCGTACTCCAGAAGCTCCTTCGGCCTCACCTTTCACGGCTTGATCCTCTCAGCCCCCAGAACTTCTGCTATGATCTTTGCTATCCTCTCAGCGTTCCCATGGTGGATTGAGACGTGGGTTATCAGGGCCCTCATAGGGCCTCCTCCAGCCTTTTGAGACTCCCCTCAATATTATCCTTGTCGAACTCCACGTAAATCACTTCCGGGAACCTTGCCATGAGTATCTCGAGGAGTATCCCGGGCATCTTCACCAGTCTGAAGTCCTGCTCTCTGACGAGCTCCTTTGAGCGCTTAATTCTCTCTTCTTTGCTTAGGTAGAAGAACTCCTGCATCGCCCTGTAGGGATATCTTCCGGGATCGCTTGAGCCCGTGTGAAAGACGCCACAGGTGGGGGAGCCTTTTACTCCAAGAAAAATCGCTTTCTCCGGTCTCTCTTCGGTCAGAACCCTCCCGATGAAGTCCGCTATTACCTTCGCCCTCTCGTGCATGCCGAGCCTCCCGTAGACCTCCCTGCTGGCTGGAGCCCTCGGCCAGCCGGTTAAGGTGTACTCGGGGCATGGGTAGGCGAAGACCTGCCAGTCCCTGCCGAGCTTCCCGATCAGTTCCC